>CAYMXF010000660.1:0-1501 GCA_964393935.1 uncultured Planctomycetaceae bacterium | reverse complement strand
TCAGCTACGCCGAGTTGGTCGTCACGGATGTTTGCTGGCCGGACTTCGGCGCCGATGCCCTCGATGCGGCCATTAAGGAATACGGGCAGCGAAATCGGCGATTCGGGAATGTGTGACCGCTCGTTTGTCGCCACGTCCGCTCAACGGTAACTTACCCCTTATGACCGCGCCTTCACTCGACGAACAAATGCGCCTTCTCGCCCGCGGCAGCGAGGCGATCTACACCGAGAAGGAGCTGCGCGAGCGTCTGGAAAAAAGCCGCCAATCGGGCAAGCCCCTTCGCGTCAAGCTCGGCATGGACCCGACCGCGCCGGACATCCACCTCGGCCACACCGTCGTGCTCCGCAAGATGCGCCAGTTCCAGGATTGCGGCCACACGGCGATCCTCATCATCGGCGACTACACCGCCCGCATCGGCGACCCTTCCGGCAAGAAAAAAGCGCGGCCGATGCTCGACGAGGCGACCATTCAAAAGAACGCCGAAACGTACTTCCAACAGGCCGGCCATGTCCTCGACACGAGCCCGGAGAAGCTCGAAATCCGCTACAACAGCGAGTGGCTCGCCCCACTGAACCTCGCCGACAATCTGCGGCTGATGAGCCACATGACCGTCCAGCAGATGCTCCAGCGGGAAAGCTACAGCAAGCGAATCGAGGCGGAAGAACCCATCATCATGACGGAGCTGTTGTACCCGCTCATGCAGGCGTACGACTCGGTCATGATCGACGCCGACGTAGAGCTGGGCGGGACGGACCAGACCTTCAACAACCTCGTCGGCCGCGACCTGATGCCGCGCTACGGCAAGCCGGGACAGCTCGTGATGATCATGCCGATCCTTCGCGGGCTCGACGGCGTCGAGAAGATGAGCAAGAGCCTGGGCAATTACGTCGGTCTGACCGACAGCCCCAAGGACATGTTCGGCAAGACCATGCGAATTGCCGATGAGATGATGCGCGAATGGTACACGCTGCTCACGACGATCCCAGCCGACGAGATTTCAACGATCACCGACTCAGTTAAGACGCACCCGCGCGAGGCAAAGGTGCGGCTCGCGAAGGAGATCGTGGCGACCTATTACGACCGGGCCGCGGCGGATCATGAAGAGCAGATGTGGCACAAGGTCTTTCGCGAAGGCGCGCTCCGCGACGACATCCCGACGATCAAGCTCCCGGCGGATCAGTGCGAGCCTGACGGGACGATCTGGGTGCCGAAACTGCTCAAGGCGCTCAACTTTGCCCCCTCCACCAGCGAGGGCCGCCGCTTGATCGAATCCGGCGGCGTCCTCATCGATCAACAAAAAATCGGCGATCCCCAAGCGAAGGTGAAACCCGTCGACGGGATGCTGATTCAGGTCGGAAAGCGCAAGGCCGCCAGAATCAACTGCAAGTGAGCCCGGCGCTGTAACTCCGATTACGGCGGCGATCGTGGAGCCGGGCGCAGGATCATCGTCACCTTCGTCCCCACCGGCGGGATCGCGTCGGTGTTCGCCGTCAACCAAAGT
>CAYMXF010000659.1:0-1507 GCA_964393935.1 uncultured Planctomycetaceae bacterium | reverse complement strand
GCGGCGAGACCGGGAGCGTCGCTTGCAGGCCGCCGACCATGCCGATCACGATCCAGCGGCCGCCGAGGGCCAACGATTCGAGCGTCTTCGGGGCCGTTGTGCCCCAGATGGGATCGAAGGCGACGTTGGCCCCGCAGCCGCACGTCACGTCCTGGACCATTTTGGCGAAGTCCCGCGTGCGGTAGTTCACGGTGTAGTCCGCTCCCGCCAGTTCCTTCGCCTTCGCGGCCTTTTCGTCGCTGCCGACGGTGGTGATGATGGTCGCGCCCATCGCCTTGGCGACCTGGATCGCCGCCGTGCCCGCTCCACTGCCGCCGGCGTGGACGAGGACGACCTCGCCGGGCTTGACGCCGGCATAGACCGCCAGCCCGCGATACGCCGTCAGATAGACGCAGCCGAAGGCCGCAGCCTCCTCGAACGAATAGTCGCGCGGCTTGGGTCGCAGGCAATGGGAGGGCACCAGCACCCTCTCGGCGAAGCCGCCGGGCCGCGTGATTCCGATGATGTCCAGCTTGCCGCGCGCGCCCGGCCCGGTGACCCGCGCGTCGACGACGACCGGGTCACCGATCTTTACGCCTTCAACGCCCGGGCCGAGCTCCGCCACTTCGCCGGCGATGTCGAATCCGCCGATGTGCGGCAGCTTGAAGCCCGGCATGGTGGAGGCGCCGGACCGCAGGAATATATCGAGCCGATTCAGCGCCGCCGCCTTGACGCGAACGACGACCTCCCCAGTCGCGGGCTTGGGGTCCGGAACGTCCTCATATTTGATTAATTCGGCTGAGCCGGTTTGATGGTATCGGGCGGCTTTCATCATCATCTCATCGCTTTGCAATCTGAAAAGCGATCAATTCATCAGGGGGCAGAATCGTCTCAAGGTCCGGGATCACCCAGCGCTCTCCCGGCGCGCCGGGATCGCGGCTCTGATCCGCATTCACCCGGTTACACACACGCTATGCCAAGCGATCGACGAACTCTTTATTCGATGGATACTTGCCCAGCTCCTCCAGCATCGTCTCCATCTGCTTCTGCGGCGTCATGGAGAGGAGGCGGCGGCGGACGCGGGACATCTTGTCGTAGGTCGCCTGGCCGAGAAGCAGTTCTTCCTTGCGCGTGCCGGATTCCGACAAGTTCATTGCCGGCCAGATGCGATAGTTCGCCAGTTCCCGTGAAAGGACCAGTTCCATGTTCCCCGTGCCTTTGAACTCTTGGAAGATAAAGTCGTCCATCCGGCTGCCTGTTTCGATGAGCACCGACGCGATGATCGTCAGGCTGCCGCCGTTTTCGATCTTCCTCGCCGAACCGAACATCTGCTTGGGATGCTCCAGCGCCCGGATGTCCAACCCGCCGGTCATGGTTCGCCCGCTCGATCCGACGATGTTGTTGAACGCCCGACCGAGCCGAGTCAGCGAATCGAGCAAGATCAGCACATCCTCGCCCTGCTCCACGTGCCGCTTGGCTTTTTCGATCATGAGCCGGGCGATCCGCGCATGGCTCTTGGCGTCGTGAT
>CAYMXF010000658.1:0-1507 GCA_964393935.1 uncultured Planctomycetaceae bacterium | reverse complement strand
ATCACGACGCCAAGAGCCATGCGCGGATCGCCCGGCTCATGATCGAAAAAGCCAAACGGCACGTGGAGCAGGGCGAGGATGTGCTCATTTTGCTCGATTCACTGACTCGGCTCGGCCGGGCGTTCAACAACATCGTCGGATCGAGCGGGCGAACCATGACCGGCGGGCTCGACATCCGGGCGCTGGAGCATCCCAAGCAGATGTTCGGCTCGGCCCGCAAGATCGAAAACGGCGGCAGCCTGACGATCATCGCCTCGGTCCTCATCGAGACCGGCAGCCGGATGGACGACTTCATCTTCCAAGAGTTCAAAGGCACGGGGAACATGGAACTGGTTCTTTCACGGGAGCTGGCGAACTATCGCATCTGGCCGGCGATGAATTTGTCGGAGTCCGGCACGCGCAAGGAAGAACTGCTGCTCGGACAAGCGACCTACGACAAGATGTCCCGCGTCCGCCGCCGCCTCCTCTCCATGACGCCGCAGAAGCAGATGGAGACGATGCTGGAGGAGCTGGGCAAGTATCCATCGAATAAAGAGTTCGTCGATCGCTTGGCATAGCGTGTGTGTAACCGGGTGAATGCGGATCAGAGCCGCGATCCCGGCGCGCCGGGAGAGCGCTGGGTGATCCCGGACCTTGAGACGATTCTGCCCCCTGATGAATTGATCGCTTTTCAGATTGCAAAGCGATGAGATGATGATGAAAGCCGCCCGATACCATCAAACCGGCTCAGCCGAATTAATCAAATATGAGGACGTTCCGGACCCCAAGCCCGCGACTGGGGAGGTCGTCGTGCGCGTGAAGGCGGCGGCGCTGAATCGGCTCGATATATTCCTGCGGTCCGGCGCATCCACCATGCCGGGCTTCAAGTTGCCGCACATCGGCGGCTTCGACATCGCCGGAGAAGTAGCGGAGTTGGGGCCAGGCGTAAACGGCGTGAAGATCGGCGATCCGGTCGTCGTCGACGCGAGAGTCACCGGGCCGGGTGCGCGCGGCAAGCTGGACATCATTGGAATCACCAGGGCAGGCGGCTTCGCGGAGAAGGTACTGGTACCCGTCCATTGTTTGCGAACGAAGCCGACCGGCTATTCGTTCGAAGAAGCCGCCGCCTTCGGCTGCGTCTATCTGACGGCCTATCGCGGGCTGGCGGTCTATGCCGGCGTCAAGCCCGGCGAGGTCGTCCTCGTTCACGCCGGCGGCAGCGGGGCGGGCACGGCGGCGATCCAAGTGGCCAAGGCGATGGGCGCGACCGTCATCACGACCGTCGGCAGCGACGAAAAGGCCGCGAAGGCGAAGGAGTTGGCCGGCGCGGACTACGTCGTCAACTATCGAACGCAGGACTTCACCAAAACGGTCCAGGACGTGACCTGCGGCCGCGGGGCGGACGTGGCCTTCGATCCCATCTGGGGCACAACGGCCCCGAAGACGCTCGAATCGATGGCCCTCGGCGGTCGGTGGATCGTGATCGGCATGGTCGGCGGCCTGCAAGCGACGCTCCCGGTCTCGCCGC
>CAYMXF010000657.1:0-1507 GCA_964393935.1 uncultured Planctomycetaceae bacterium | reverse complement strand
ACGACCCACATGATGATGAAGCCGAACATGTAAACGGTAATGACAAACGGCCGCTCTTTGAACGTATAGTACCCGTTGCCGCGCGGGTTCTTATCCAAGTAAGGCAGCGCGCACAGCCCGACGATAATCAGTCCCGGCAGCAAGACGCCCGCGATCCACGGATCGAAATAAACCAAAAGTTCCTGGAGGCCCAGGAAGTACCACGGAGCCTTCGACGGATTGGGAATATTCGTCGGATTGGCCGGCGGCTCGAGCGGCGCCTTGAGCACAATCGCCCAGACGATCAGCACCACCGTGCAAAGCACCAAAGAAATCAACTCTGTGTAAACCAGGTCGGGCCAGACCAGCACCTTGTCGTCCGCTCCGCTCTCGATCAGCGGCTCGCCGCGCTCCATCCGCTCGTCGTTGACCGCCGCCTGCCGCAGGCCCCACCAGGAGCAAAAGCCGGTGAAGTAGATCATCATCGTGATCGGCACGTTGTCCGGCTTCTTGATGATCTTGAAGAAGTCCGGGTCCAACATGCTGATGCTGTAGAACGCCGTGAAGAGTATGAGCAGCGTCAAGGCGGCGGCCGGCTTCGTCCACTTTCGATAGGTGGCCAGCCCTACGAGCAGCACCGCCGCGGTCAGCGGCACGAAATAGTACGGGGCGCAAAGCCCGTCGAGGAAGCCTTTGACGCTGTCAAGGATGCCCGACTCGGTTGCGGGGGCCTCCGACGAGGCCAGGAGGGTGTGAATAATCGCCGGCATCTATTCCTTCGTCCGTCTCAATTGCGCAAAACCCGCCACGGCGCCAACCGGCGCTTCGACCCTTACAGCGGCCCGGAGATCCCGCCATCCTTGCGAACTCGCCAAAAGTGGACCGCGATCAACACGGTCGCCACCAGGGGAATGAAGATACAGTGAAGAACGTAAAAGCGCAAGAGCGCGCCGGGGCCGACGACCGTCCCGCCCAATAGCAAAAACCTCGCGTCCGAACCGCCGTGAATCAGGGGCACGTCTCCGACCGCCAGCATCGCCGCGCCCGGACCTTCATGACCGGCCAGCGGCGTCGCACGGGCCATGTTCGACCCCACGGTAATCGCCCAGATGGCGAGCTGATCCCAGGGCAGCAAGTAGCCGGTAAATGAAAGTAGCAGCGTCAGCGTCAACAGTACGACGCCGACACCCCAGTTAAACTCCCGCGGGGGCTTGTAGCTCCCGGTCAAGAAGACGCGGAGCATGTGCAGCCAGATGGCGATGACCATCGCATGCGCTCCCCAGCGGTGAATCTCGCGCATCAACCCGAGCGTCACGTGGGCCCGAAGCCCCACGATGTCCGCATAGGCGTACTCCACAACCGGCCGGTAATAAAACATCAGCAGCACGCCGGTGATCGTCTCGGCGAGGAACAGGAAAAACGTCAGTCCCCCCATGCACCAGGTGAAGGAAAGGCGGATGCCGCTCTTTCGCACGGCGACGGGGTGCAAGTGAAGAAAGACGTTGCTCAGAACGGCCATCGCCCGGGT
>CAYMXF010000656.1:0-1519 GCA_964393935.1 uncultured Planctomycetaceae bacterium | reverse complement strand
TACGAAGAGCGCTCTCCCCGAATGGTGGAGCTCGGGCTCGACCCGGTGTTCGACCCTTTGCGCGCCGACCCACGTTTCGCCGACCTCGTCCGCCGCGTCAGTTTGCCGCCTCCATGACTTTTCGGGATTCCACGCACGATTTCTCCGACTCCTGAAATACACCTTGGACCCTATGTCGTCGTCGCTCCACCCGGGCCGGGCGGGATGGGCGAGGTCTATCGCGCGACGGACACGCGGCGGACCGGACGGTGGCGAGGGCCGACCGCTTTGCCGGTAGAATCCTTGCCATGATCCGCAACGTCGCTCGAAGCGTCTGGCAAATCTGCGGCTTTCCGCCGAATGCGATCAATGCCTATCTCGTCGGCGACGTGCTGATCGACTGCGGGACGCGGTGGGATGCCAAGCGGCTGCTTCGCGCCGTCGCGGGCGTCGATCTCAAGCTGGTTGCTCTGACGCACGTTCATCCGGATCACCAGGGCAGCGCGAAAGCGATTTGTGAGGCCCGCCGCTGCCCCCTGGGCTGTAACGAGGCCGACCGCGCGGCGATGGAGGGGCGCGAGCCGATGGGGCCGCCGACGCGGCCGATCCGCTTTTCCAGCAATCTCATGGCCGGGCCGCCGCATCCGGTGGAACGCGTGCTGCGCGAAGGCGACGACGTCGCGGGCTTTCGCGTCATCGAGACGCCGGGCCATACGATGGGCCACGTCATCTTCTTCCGCGAGTCGGATCGCCTCGCCATCGCCGGCGACGTGGCAACGAGCATGAACCTCTTCACGACAATCCCCGGTCTGCACGAACCGCCGAATTTCTTCTGCGTCGATGCAGCGCTGAACCGCAAATCGATTCGCAAGCTCGTCGAGTTGGAGCCGGAGACGGTCCTGTTCGGCCACGGTCCCCCTTGGCGGGACTTGGCGGACATGAAGGCTTTCGCCGATCGGTTGGATTAAAAAAGCCGCCGCGCAGGCTGCTCGCGATATCAGGAGCCGACGGTCTTCGCCTGCGCGCTCGGCGCGGGGATATCGACGTTGAGCCCGGCCCCGTTGGGATCATCAAAGAGCCGAGTGGCGGCGCGGCGAAACTTCTTGCGGAACTCGTCCTCCGTCATCTTCGCCGCCGCCGCCAGCTTGGCGAGCATGACCGGATCGTTCAGGTCTTGCTCCTCCAGGCGGATCATGTACGCCCGCGCGACGCGGTAGGAATCGGAATGCACGTCCACGAGGCGGACGCGCGTGCGGTTCGTCTTGGGGTCGATCATCTCGGCGAACGTCATCGGCACGAGGTTGCTGCCCTGGATGGTGACCATGACGCCGCCGGTCAGGTCCCGGGATTCATCGACGAGCAGCCGGACGGCCCCGTTGCCCAGGTCGCGGCAGTAGGCCATGTCGAAGGGAATCGGCGCGGCGCAGCGGAGCATGTACCCAATCGTCTGCGGAACGATCGTCAGCTTGTCGCCCCGGGCCTCGAAGCGCCGGATCAGTTCGTCGGTCAACATGCGCGCCAAGGGAAACTCCGCGAGGCG
>CAYMXF010000655.1:0-1530 GCA_964393935.1 uncultured Planctomycetaceae bacterium | reverse complement strand
GACGGTCACACGTTTCGCGTCAGTGCGCCGCGGGGCGGCCGAAGACGAGATTACTTGTCGATCGCCTGCATGGCATTTCGCACTTCCACATACCAATCCGAATCCATCGGCGGGGCTTTGCAATCGTTGTGGAAAAACGTTGCGGTGGGCTGACCGGGCTCAACGTCGCCGAAGAATGCAACCTGCTTCGACCAGCTATTCGGCGTCGGCACGCGGTCCCTCCATTCACTCGCTTTATCGTAGAACAAGACCGCATCCCAGAGCGGCCGGGGTCTCGACGCGTTCGCCTCCCACTGCTTCAAATCGGCGTAGATTGGATGATCCGGCGGCGTGGCCGCGAGCGAGTCGTGCAGGCATGTTGGGAATACGTCCCGCACGCACGCCAGACCGACGATTCGCTTCGGATCGTAGAACTGCCGGACCCGCCCTTGACACGCCGCCTGGAAATCGCCACTGCGATTTCGAGTCGCCCGGCGACTCTGCGGCGTGTCAAGGGCCCGCTCATCGTCGAACATCCTTGCGATTTTGTGGGCCGCGAACGCATTATCTGTTCCGATCATTGGCAGCCACACGATGATGACGCTCACGTCGGCCTTTGGGCTCGCCTCCACAATCTCTTTCAGCACCGCACGGGCGCCATAGACGCACGCCCCTCATGTCGGTGAAAACAACGCCACCACCCGCGGCCGGCCGCGATTCGCGTTGAACTCGCTTCGCACCGGCTCCAGCGAATTGCCAAGCATGACGAGACGATGAGACCCGTCGCTGGCCGAACAACCGGCCAAATACAGCGGGAGCAACACGAAACCGGCGATCCCCTTCATAATTCATCTCCATGGATGCCAACCGCCGAAGATTACCGCGGTGACTTCAAAGTGGCTACTTGCAACGGCCGCCGTAGGCAACGTAGGCTAAGACCTATCTGTCTGCTAACCCTCACCCCGCCCCTCTCCCTTAAAGAGAGAGGGAGATAAGGAGCCCGCCATGAAGCCCAAGCTCTTCCGCGTCATCCTTCCCGTGTCCGACATCAACCGAGCAGCGACGTTTTACGAGACCGTCCTCGGTATGCCGGGATTCCGCGTGTCCAACGGGCGGCATTACTTTGACTGCGACGGGACGATTCTGGCCTGCTTCGATCCCAACGCCGATGGCGACAACTACCCGGCAACGCCGCTGCCCGAGTGGCTCTACTTCGCGGTCGACCAGATCGAGGCGACCTACGAAGCCTGCAAGAAGGCCGGCGCGACCTTCGCCCCCGGCGATGTCCACGGCGACCCAGCCGCTCAGATCGCCAAGCGCCCCTGGGGCGAGCGGTCGTTCTACGTCCACGACCCCTTCGGCAACAAGCTCTGCTTCGTCGATCGCGCAACATTTTTCACAGGCCCTTGATGCCGCCCGCGCCGAATCCAGCAAAAGTCTTGGACGAATCGCAAATCCGTCGACTAGAATACCCGCATCAGGAAAGGACGGACACCCCATGAGTTTTGAAGAACGTGCCGATGCGGTCGTGGCGGCGCTGGACGCCGAGGA
>CAYMXF010000654.1:0-1532 GCA_964393935.1 uncultured Planctomycetaceae bacterium | reverse complement strand
GGGATGATGTCCTCCTTGAGGAGGAACTTGAGCCCGTCGGCGACCGGTTGCAAAAGCCCCCAGGGGCCGACGCGGTTCGGCCCGTAGCGGTCCTGAATCCAGGCGGAGATCTTTCGCTCCAGCAAGATCGAATAGGCCACCGCGCCCATGATGAGTGCGAAGACGACGAGCATCAGCACGATGCTGAAGTTGAACTGATTGCTGAGAAAGTTCTGAATCGTCTTCATCACTGACCACTAATGTGCATGCTTCGGCATGGGCGGCGGCACGTGCAATTGCGCGAATTCCGGCATCGATTTGGCCATCATCTCCCGAACCTTCGCGGCGTTGTAGAGGCCCGGCAACCCTGCGATCGCTGCCAGATATTGACCGTCGCGCTGGCAGCCTTCCAACGGGGCAATGGCCGCCTCGAAGGGCTGAATCTTACCGTCCACGTTGATGAACGTGCCCGCGCGCTCCGCCCAGGAGACGCTCGGCACAATGACCGTCGCCGCCTCGGTGACGGCGTTCGGGAAGATATCCTGAGCGAAGATCAACGGAATCTTGGCGAGGGCCTTCGTTAGTTCGGGCGTCACCCAATCCATGGGATATCCGCCGGTCATCCACGCCGCGGAGAACGCCGCTTCGCCGGACTTCTTCACGAATTCGTCAAAACTGCACGAAGGTCCACCGGCCACTGTGAGCACTTTTTCCACGCCCCGTTTGTTGGGGCATTTCTCCGCGCGGATCGTAAAGCGGACGGGTCGTCCATTGCCCTTTGGGAAGGTCTCGTCCTGTCCGTGGGTGGGGATCGGGCCCATCGCCAACGTCGCTTGGTGCGCGACCTCGCGGATGAACTTCACCAACAGCCACGCCTCTTCGCAGCTCATGAACGGTGAGAGCAATGCCCCAACCTTCGCCGCTCCGTCCTTCATAACGACCTCCCCAAAACGGAAGCGGGCGATCTCGGGGAGCTGGCTCCAATCCGGCGACTCCGATTCCGCGCCGCGGCGGACGATTAATCGATTCAAGCGCTTCGAATCGTGGACGTACTTCCAACCGAATCGCCCCTCGTCGCACATCCACCAATCGTTGACGCCGGGGTTGAAGCGGGGCATAAGCCGCCAGATCCGGTCCTCGTTCTGGTCTACCGTAATGGCGCAACCGGCGGAGCAGCCAGGGCAGACGCTCGGCGTGTCCTTGAGGTACCAGACGCGCTGCTTCATCAAAAAGTCTTTGTCGAGCAGCGATCCAACGGGGCAGATATCGACGACGTTGCCTTGAAGGGCGTTTTCAAGCGGTATCCCGGGGAAGACGTCGATCTCGGCCCGGCTGCCGCGGTTGACGATGCACAGTTCGTTGGTCCCGGCAACCTCGTCGCAGAACCGAACGCAGCGGGAGCACATGACGCACCGATCCTGATAGAGGAGCGTCTTGCTGCCGATGTCTTTCTTAGGATTCTTGTTTTTGGCCTCGACCATCCGACTGCTGGATTCGCCGAATTTGAGGCTGTAGTCCTGGAGGTAGCACTCGCCGGCCTGGTCGCAGACCGG
>CAYMXF010000653.1:0-1534 GCA_964393935.1 uncultured Planctomycetaceae bacterium | reverse complement strand
GCGGCATGTACCAGATGCAGGGCATCGAGTTCGAAGTGATCACCGCCGGCCGGTTTAAGTATCCCGGCTTCATGACCCAGCGCGAGCCCAACAAATACTTCCACGAGGAATTCAACGCGATCCTAGACAGTTGGTTCGGCGACTATGTGAAGTTCATCGCCGACGGCCGCAAGCTTTCCAACGAGGCGGTCAAGCAGGCGATCGACGTCGCATTGATGGACGCGCCGGATGCGAAGAACCGCGGCCTGATCGACGTGGTCGCCTATTACGACGAATATCACGACCGCGTCGCCAAGCGCTACAAGTACAAGAAGGCCAGCGAATTCGAATCGGATTTCTCGAAGATCACATCGGTTCAGGACTTGCTGACGGCCTGGCAAAAGAAAGTGAAAGAGGCACAAGAGAGTTATAAAGAGGTCGGCCCGAAGATCGCCATCCTCAATGCCCGTGGGCCTATCATCGACGTGAGCCTGGGATCCTCGTACTCGTCCATGCTGATCATGCGCGACGAGTTCGTGAAGACGATTGAGGAGATTCGCAAGAACAAGACGATCCGCGCCGTGGTGCTCCGCATCGACAGCCCCGGCGGCAGCGGATATGCCTCCGACGTGATCTGGCGAAAGCTTCGCCAACTGGACGAGGAGAAGCCCGTCGTCGTCAGCATGGGCACCGTCGCGGGCAGCGGCGGGTATTACATTGCCTGTCCGGGCCGCCTGATCTTCGCCGAGCCGACGACCATCACCGGCTCGATCGGCGTGCTGGGCATCTTACAGAATCAGGCGTCGGCCCTGAGCCGCCGGGACATCCAGATCGACGAGATGAAGCGCGGGGCGCGGGCGACGCTCGGGGCAGGCCATCGCGACCTGAAGCAGGAGGACCGCGAACTCATTCAAAAGTACATGTTGGACTTCTACGAAATATTCCTGGACCGCGTCGCGGCCACGCGCAAGATGCCCAAGAACGAAGTGCGTAAGATCGCCGAGGGGCGTATCTACACCGGCCGCCAAGCGATTGAGATCGGATTGGTCGATCGGCTCGGCGGATTGAAGGATGCCATCGCCGCCGTCCGCGAGATGGCCGACATCCCGCCCAGCGCCGAGATCAAGCTGGTCGAGTATCCGCGGCCGGCGTCGATCGGCGAACTCTTCGAGAGTTTCGCCGGCATGTCGACGCTGGCGGATGTGGCCACCAAGGCGCAGCTTGCCGCGCCGAACATTTCCTTCGACACGCAGCTACGGTTTTTCTCGCGGCGGGTCGAGCCGCTCTGTTGGATGGCCCTGCCGGAGTTGGACGGATTGCTGCAACCTTCCGGCCCGAATCAGGCGACGCTCGATCTGCTCGGCCTGCCGGGCATTGAACCGAAATTGCTGCCGACGCCGTAGGACGACCGGCGGTCATCGACAGTTTCAACGCGAAAGCGCCGAACCCTCTTGCATGAAACTACGGCACGACCGCGTTCACCATCCCCTGGATGTCCGTCCGGAGTCTGTCCGCGATCGTTGTGGCACCCGCCGCGGCGGGTGTTTGCAGCGCC
>CAYMXF010000652.1:0-1534 GCA_964393935.1 uncultured Planctomycetaceae bacterium | reverse complement strand
GGGTAAATGGTAGAACGCAACACGACGTGGCGCCGATCGCGGCGAGGACCCCACCCAGCGCAACCAGAAGCGCGCCCCGCGGCGCGACCGGGCCTGCCGCGGCTTCCTTCGCGGGGACCCCAATGATCGCGCGGTGATCGTTGGTCATTGGCGTAGTCACGTCACATAGTCTCCACTTGCATAGCCGTTATCCGCAGAGGACTATAGGGTCTGTAGTCGCTACAGACTCAACCGGTTCTGCGTCACCTTTTCGTGAGGATGATCGCCGTGGCTGCCATGCCCGAGATACGACCGATCGGTCGCCTGTCCGAGGAAACCGGATGTCACATCGAAACGATTCGTTACTACGAACGGATCGGAGTTGTGCCGCGTCCGCCGCGCGGCGCGAATGGTTATCGACAATACGGAGCCGACCACGTCAAACGGCTGGCGTTCGTCCGAAGGGCGCGCGAGCTCGGGTTTACGCTTGACGAGGTGCGCACGCTCATCCGGCTTGCCGAGGACCGCTCGCAAAGTTGCACCGGCGCCTACGGGCTTGCCTTGCACCATCTCGCCGATGTGCGGGCGAAGCTGGCCGATCTCCGGAAGATGGAGCGAATTCTGTCGCGTATGGTGACAACTTGTGCGGGCGGCAAGCTGGTTGATTGTCCGATTCTTGAGTCTCTGGCTGGGGCTGGAACAAAAACCGAAAAAATCGGCGGTCCGCCGCCGATCGAGCGCGCAGTTGAATCAGCGGGCAAGGCATCGATTCGTCGGTGAAGACGACGCACCAGTCGCTCGGGCGTAGCGTGACTCGCCTGCCGCTCGCGCAGCGATCGCCGAAATAGATTCAAGCGCCGAGCGCGTCGTCTCGACGAACCTGGCGGCGATCGCGAACAGGTGAGCGTCGATCGACCTATCGTACCCTAGGAATGGGAGAGGGCGAGCCTGCGCCGCGGGATCGCGCACGCGCGGGCAAGCTGCAGGATCCGGATCGCCGCGCGCGCGACGAGCGCGGCGGCAACGAGGAGCGCCGGCAGCAAGATGAAATCGACCCAGCCCAGCCATTGCGCCATACCGAGGATACCAAGAGCTGCCGCAAGGTCTGACGTTCGGACGAACAGGGCAATAATTGCCCAGCCGGCAAGTCCGCCTGATAGAAGAAGTCTGTCGCTCACCGATCCCCCCATTAGCTTTCTTTGGCCCCAATCATATTGATTTGTCTTGTCGGTAATCAGGACCGGGGCAATGTTAAACCCCGTACCCGGTACGGAATCAAGCAGGGAAAGGCAGGCGTGGCAAAGAATCGCTCACCGGCAAGGCGGGATGCGCTATAGCGCGACTCGGTTTCATTCGCCGGTTCCCGGACGCTGGGTTTCGGTCTCGGAGATGTACGACGCTTGCTTGCGCTCTCGGCCATAGTCGCCGGCTGCCACCAAAGGGCACCGCGGAATGTCCGGTTATTGAGGCGCTTAACCAACTTGACCACGGTTCGACCGGGTGATCGAGCTTGTCGCAAGGGGATAAATCTTGCGGCTTGCATGGGAGAACAAAA
>CAYMXF010000651.1:0-1535 GCA_964393935.1 uncultured Planctomycetaceae bacterium | reverse complement strand
GCGGCATGTACCAGATGCAGGGCATCGAGTTCGAAGTGATCACCGCCGGCCGGTTCAAATATCCCGGATTCATGACCCAGCGTGAGCCGAATAAATACTTTCACGAGGAATTCAACGCGATCCTGGACAGTTGGTTCGGCGACTACGTGAAGTTCATCGCCGACGGCCGCAAGCTATCCGAGGAGGCGGTCAAGCAGGCGATCGACGTCGCCTTGATGGACGCGCCGGACGCGAAGAACCGCGGCCTGATCGACGTGATCGCCTATTACGACGAATACCACGATCGCGTGGCTAAGCGCTACAAGTACAAGAAGGCCGGCGAATTCGAGTCGGATTTCTCAAAAATCACGTCGGTCCAGGACTTGCTGACGGCCTGGCAAAAAAAGGTGAAGGAGGCGCAAGAGAGTTATAAAGAGGTTGGCCCGAAGATCGCCATCCTCAATGCCCGTGGGCCTATCATCGACGTGAGCCTGGGCTCCTCGTACTCGTCCATGCTGATCATGCGTGACGAATTTGTGAAGACGATTGAGGAGATTCGCAAAAACAAGACGATCCGCGCCGTGGTGCTCCGTATCGACAGCCCCGGCGGCAGCGGCTACGCCTCCGACGTGATCTGGCGAAAGCTCCGGCAACTGGATGAGGAAAAGCCCGTCGTCGTCAGTATGGGCACCGTCGCCGGAAGCGGTGGATACTACATCGCCTGTCCGGCCCGGCTGATCTTCGCCGAGCCGACGACCATCACCGGCTCGATCGGCGTGTTGGGCATCTTCGCGAACCAGGCATCCGCCATCAATCGCCGGGACATCAAACTCGACGAGATGAAGCGCGGCGCCCGCGCGACGCTCGGGGCCGGCCACCGCGACCTTTCTGCGGAAGATCGCGATCTCATCCAGAAGTACATGTTGGACTTCTACGAGATCTTCCTGGACCGCGTCGCGGCGACTCGGAAGATGCCCAAGAACGAAGTGCGCAAGATCGCCGAAGGCCGTATCTACACCGGCCGGCAGGCGATGGAGATCGGATTGGTCGATCGGCTCGGCGGCTTGAAGGACGCGATCGCCGCGGTCCGCGAGATGGCCGACATCCCGCCCAGTGCCGAGATCAAGCTGGTCGAGTATCCGCGGCCGGCGTCGATCGGCGAACTCTTCGAGAGCTTCGCGGGCATGTCGACGCTGGCGGACGTGGCCACCAAGGCGCAGCTTGCCGCGCCGACTATTTCCTTCGACGCGCAGCTCCGGTTCTTCTCCCGGCGGGTCGAGCCGCTCTGCTGGATGGCCCTGCCGGAGTTGGACGGATTGCTGCAACCGTCCGGCCCGAATCAGGCGACGCTCGATCTGCTCGGCCTGCCGGGCATTGAGCCGAAACTGCTGCCGACGCCGTAAGGCGACCGGCGGTCATCGATAGTTTCAACGCGAAAGCGCCGAACCCTTTTGCATGAAAACTACGGCACGAGCGCGTTGACCATTCCCTGGATGTCCGACCGGAGTCTGTCCGCGATCGTTGTGGCACCCGCCGCGGCGGGTGTTTGCAGCGCC
>CAYMXF010000650.1:0-1539 GCA_964393935.1 uncultured Planctomycetaceae bacterium | reverse complement strand
GCGGCGCCGACGACGACATTTTCAAAACCATTGAGACCGTCGCCCACGACATGGACAAGGCCCCCCTCGATTTTCTCGTCAAGAGTTTCCCCCTCAAGCACGCCTCGGCCGTCGACGTGAACCAGAAGCTGACGGAGATGATGGTCAAGGCGACGCAGACCGACGTCTTAAAGGGCACCAAGCTCGACCTGATCGGCGTCGTGCCCGATGCCCGGACGAATTCGCTCATCGTGACCGGCGGACCGATCACGTTCGGACTGATCGGGAGCATTCTCGAACAAGTCGATCAAGAGGCCAAGGAGAATCTCCGCTACGCGCAGACCTACACGCTGCCGTCGTCGGTGGACGCCAATCAAGTGGCCGCGAACATCCAGGCCCTGTTCTCCGCCCCCACGGCGCAGTCGATGGGCCAGGAGCCGCCGGCCGTCACCGCGAATCCCGGCGCCAACGTCGTCATCATCAACGGCAACGCGAAGCAGCACGAGCAGATCAAGACCACGATCATCGATCCGATGCTCGCCTCGGTGGGCAAGGGCCCGCCGGAGACGCGGTTCGTCGAGCTCAAGCACGGCCGGGCCGAGGAAATCGCCCGGGCGATGATGGATTCCCTCCGCGCGACCACGGTCCCGAACGCCAAGGGCCAGTACGCGGTCAGCGTGACGCCGGAGCAGGCGTCCAACAAGTTGATCGTCACCGCGCCGTCGGACAAGTTCAAGGAAGTGGAGGAGATGATCGCGGCGCTGGATTCGGCCGGCGAGAGCGTGCGCAAGGAAACGACGATTACGGTGGAAAACACGAGTCCGGCCGACGTGGCCCGCAGCCTTCAGCAAGTCTTCACGGCGAGCGTGCAAGGCAAACCCGGCCGCACGCCCCCGACGATCCAGGATGTCCCCGGCTCGACGCACATCATCGTGATGGCGAATGAGTCGGAGCTGGATCAAATCAAGAATCTGGTGCGGCAGATCGACATCGAAGGCAGCAAGGGCCGGATGGTCCACACGATCACGCTGCCGGACATGATTCCCGCCAAGAGCGTCGCTGAGAACATCAAGCAGCTTTTTGGCTCGAACAAAGAAGACGGCGTCAAGGCCGAATATCACGAGCCGACGAACACGCTCCTCGTTCGGGCGACCGACGCCGAATTCGAGCGGATCAACGAGCAGGTCATCAAGAATTTGAAGGAGACGCCGACGATCGGCACGCTGAAGATTTTCAAGATCCCGCTCAAGTACGCCGTCGCCGACGAAGTGGCCAAGACGCTTCAGGACTTCTTCGACAAGAAGGCCGGCATCACCAAAAACGCGAATAACAATCTTCCCCCGTGGATGCGAGGCAATGAACCGCCGGCCAAACAACTCGACAACCAGGTCTCCATTGTGGCGGAAACGTCCAGCAACATGCTGCTGGTCAATTGCACCGACGCGACCAAGAAGCTGATCGACGGCATCATCGCCGACATCGACACCGACGCGCCGCCGGGCGGCAGGAACGTGATGGAGATGGTGTCGCTCAAGTTCATGAACGCCGATGACATGCTCG
>CAYMXF010000649.1:0-1539 GCA_964393935.1 uncultured Planctomycetaceae bacterium | reverse complement strand
GCGGCGCCGACGACGACATTTTCAAAACCATTGAGACCGTCGCCCACGACATGGATAAGGCGCCGACTGATTTTCAGGTTAAGAATTTCCCGCTCAAGCACGCTTCGGCGGTCGACGTCAACCAGAAACTGACGGAGATGATGGTCAAGGCGACGCAGACCGGCGGGCTGGGCAACGTCAAGCTCGATCTCGTCGGCGTCGTGCCCGACGCGCGGACGAATTCGCTCATCGTGACCGGCGGCCCGATCACCTTCGCCCTCATCGGCAACATCCTCGACCAAGTGGATAGGCCCGCGACCGACTTGACCGCCAGGCATGCCGAAACCTATACGCTCCCGCCGCTGGTGGACGCCGCGCAAGTGGCCGTGAACATCCAAACGCTGTTTTCAGCGCCGTCGGCCCAGACGACGGGGCAGGACCCGCCCGCCGTCGCCGCGAACCCCGGAACCAACTCCGTCATCGTGAATGCCACGGCCAAACAGCATGAACAGATCAAGACCGACGTGATCGATCGGCTGCTGGCCTCGGCGACCAAGGGCCGGCCCGAGACCCGTTTCATCGTGCTCAAGCACGGCAAGGCCGACGAGGCCGCGAAGTCCATGACCGACTCCCTCCACGCCACGATGACGACGAATTCCCGCGGGCAGTATCCCGTGACCGTCACGCCGGACACGGCGTCCAACACCTTGATGATCACCGCTCCCACGGACCTGTGGCCCGAGGTGGAGAAAATGATCGCCGCGCTCGACACCGCCGGCGAGGGCGTGCGCAAGGAAACGACGATTGCGCTGGAGAACACCAGCCCGAGCGACGTGGCTCGCAGTCTTCAGCAAGTCTTCGCCGCCAGCGTCCAGGGCCGCGCCGGCCGCACCGCGCCGACCATTCAGGAGGTGCCCGGGTCCATGCGTATGGTCGTCCTCGCGACCGACGGAGAGCTGGAGCAGATCAAGAATCTTGTCCAGCAGATCGACGTCGAAGGCGGCAAGGGACGGATGGTCCGCACCGTAACGCTGCCGGATTTCATCCCCGCCAAGAGCGTCGCCGAGACGATCAAGCAGCTCTTCGGATCGAACAAAGAGGATGGCGTCAAGGCCGAATATCACGAGCCGACGAACACGCTACTGGTTCGAGCGACGGATGCGGAGTTCACGCGGATTGACGAACAGATCATCAGAGATTTGGTGAAGAATCCGCCCATCGGCGTGCTGAGTATCTACAAGATCCCGCTCAAGTACGCCGTCGCCGACGAGGTCGCTAAAACGCTTCAGGACTTCTTCGACAAGAAGTCCGGCGTCACTAAGAGCAACAACAACCTTCCACCCTGGATGCGCGGCGGTGAGCCTCCGGCGAAACAACTCGACAATCAGGTCTCCATCACGGCCGAGACGTCGAGCAATATGTTGCTCGTCTATTGCACCGAGGTGACCAAGAAGTTGATCGACGGCATCATCGCCGACATCGACACCGACGCGCCGCCGGGCGGTAGGAACGTGATGGAGATGGTGTCGCTCAAGTTCATGAACGCCGATGACATGCTCG
>CAYMXF010000648.1:0-1550 GCA_964393935.1 uncultured Planctomycetaceae bacterium | reverse complement strand
TGGAGCAGGGCGTCCAGGCTGGTTAGGAGGCATCCGCTGAGCGCTCCGAGGGCTTCGCCGGCGGGTCGCCAGGTGTGCACGGCCTTGCCGAGCATTCGCGAGAAGGCCCGCCAGTAGAGCGACATCAGTCGATACATCGCTCCTTCGCAACCGACCTGACCGTTGGAGACGAAGAATACGGGACTGACTTCGACGAGATGAAGCCGCAGGGGAGCGAGAATGCGTTCGTAGTCCTCCAACGAGTGGTACGCCTGGTGGGCGTCGGGCGGCAGCGACCGAGCGGGGAAGTTGTCCGAGACGACCAGTCGGCCGCCCGGTCGCACGGCGCGGCCGCAGTGGCGCAGGGCCTCGGAGAACAGGTCGTCCTCCACGATGTGATAGAGCATGTCCATCGCGGAGACCCAATCGAAGCCTTGCTGAGGATCGATCTCGGCGGGCAGACCGGCGGAGATGTCGCAGACGGCGAAGCGGCAGGACGGGAACGTCGAGCGCGCCCGAGCGACCGCGGTCGGAGAGATGTCGACGCCGCAGACGCCGGTGATGCCAAGTTCTTTGTATAAACCGATGTAAAACGCGGAGCCGAGGCCGACGTCCAACACGCGGGCGCTCGGGGTCAACCCGTGGCGGCGGGCGAGGCGGAGAAAATGGCGGCGGCGGATGCGGTAGATCCAGCGATTGTAGCTCTCGCCCAAGCCGACATAGCCCACGCGCTCGTAATGGCCCAGCGTGTCGTGGCGGTCGAGCCACTCGGCGGCGGTGGATGGGCCGGCAGAACGCGGGGAGGATGCGTCGGGCGATTTCTTCACGGGGCGAATGATACCGGCGGTCATTTGCTTCTGCGCCGATTTTCACAGGGAGGAGAGTCCAGATAAGTGCGGTTCGGTTCGTCTTCAACCTCACCCCGACCCTCTCCCTTCAAGGGAGAGGGGGTCATTTCAGCCGCGGGTGATTCTTTAGCACCGACTCCAGCGCTGCTGCGCCGTCGCCGGCGAGTTCGTAGGAGATGCGGAGGGCGGGTTTGTTGAGCTTGAGCAGGTGGGCGAGGTCGATCGGGGTGCCGACGAGGACGAGGTCGCAGGGGGCGGCGTTGATCGTCGATTCGAGGTCGTGCATCTGATCTCGCCCGTAGCCCATCGCGGGGAGGATGTCGGTGAGGTGCGTGTACTTGGCGAAGACGCCTTTGATCGTGCCGGCGGCGTAGGGACGGGGATCAACGATCGATGCCGCGCCGAATTGCCGCGCGGCGACGTGGGCCGCGCCGTAGCCCATCTCGCCGTGGGTCAGCGTCGGGCCGTCTTCGACGACGAGGACGCGCTTGCCGCGGATTTGCTCGTGACCGTCGCAGAGGATCGTCGAGTCGGTGCGGATGACGCGGGCCTTGGGGTTGAGCCGCTTGGCGTTTGCCTCGACCGTCGCGATGTCCTCCGGCTTGGCCGTGTTGACCTTGTTGATGACGATCACGTCGCCCATGCGGAAGTTCGTCTCGCCAGGGTAGTAGCGCGTCTCGTGGCCGGGGCGGTGCGGATCGGCGACGACGATGTGCAGATCGG
>CAYMXF010000647.1:0-1561 GCA_964393935.1 uncultured Planctomycetaceae bacterium | reverse complement strand
GATCCTCGCCGGTCAGGCCGTGGCTATCCGGCCCGCTGCGCGTTTTCGTGAACAACCGACGTAGCTCGTCAGGGTCCAAGGCCCTGCGAACATGCCGCCGATCCGTCGCGGCGTTTAGCTTCGTCAGGTGGACGAGCGGGTTTTCCGATGTCCGTCGCTCGCGGACGAGCCAATTGCAGAATCCCTTGACCGCCGACAGGTAGTGATTCGAGCTTTTGACGCTCAGGCCCTTTTTCTTGCGCGGGAGTTTTCGACGATCCGCCAGATAACGAGCGATGGAAGCGCCGGTCAGGTCGGAAGCGAACGTCGTGCCGATGCCGGTCAGGATCGTCTCGATTCGCCATACGGTCTTGTGGACGTATTCGCCGGTCCGCCCGTCGTCGCGGAGCGCTTGCTTGTAATCCTCCAGGTGCGCGCGGATCGGCCGAACCGACGCGACGCTCAGGCCGTCCAGTAGGCCGAGCTTCACAAGCCGCTTGCGGAGCTGCGCGGGCAGGCCCTCCAGCCACTTTGTCATATCCGCCGTCGGCTGTTTTCCCGCTCCACGGAAGGCTATCAGGTCGTCCAGCTTGCGGCCTAGCTCGTCCGACGCCCGCTTGTCCGTGAACGCCGTTACCCGCTTCTCCCCGCCGTCAATCATCAGGCTGATGTACCACTTGGCGGAGTCGCGGTAATCGCCCGTGAGACGATCGCGGTAAAGCTGTTTCGAGAGTCGCATGAGTTACCGTCCCTTCCGAGTCTTGGGCCGCAGTTCTAGGCCGAGCGCTTGGCAAAGCCGCGCCGCCGTTACCAGATTGATTTCCGTCCGCTCCGCCCGTGCGAACCGATGCACCGTCGCGTAGGGCAGCTTCGCCGCCTGCGCGATCGCGTAGAGCGAACGCGGGTCGCGGTCGATGCTCTTGCGAATCACGGTAATCATGTCCTGCATGTCACACCTCACGATAGAGTATACGCCGCCGATGATAGATTGTCAATACCGGCGTATACTCGGATCATCGGGACGCCCCCTCGCCAGCATGGGCCTTGTCCTTGTCGATGCCCACCGCCCGTTTTGCGACCTCAAAAACGTCGTCGGGGTCCGAATCCGGGCCATCGTCAAACGGGGTGTTTGTACCCCCCGGCAATGTACCCCGATGTACCCCATGTACCCCAACCGCCCCGCTTTCGGCCTCAGAAACGCCGTCCGGGGGTACATAGGTTACGTTGGGGTACGTCTCATGGGGTAAGCAAAGGTCCACGCCGTAGGCCGCTTCGATCCGGCGGAGCATGGCAAGGGTCACGCGGCCGTACACTTTCACCCCGTTCGTTTTGTGGGTTTTCAGGCCGTACCGGCTCAGAGCTGCCGTCACCCCGCGAGCGGACCACTTGGCGAACGTCACCGGTTCTAATTCCACCGCGCGCTTGAGCACGTCACCGGCCTTCGTCGTGTAGTGCCTTCCCTCGATAACCGCCTCGGCCATGATCCGCAGTAGCGTTTCGTCCGCGTCCGGCGTCGCGTCGTCCCGACCCTCGGTGGTCGTTTCCTCGGCGTGCCCTTGCATCATGGCGAGCAATCCGCGCG
>CAYMXF010000646.1:0-1568 GCA_964393935.1 uncultured Planctomycetaceae bacterium | reverse complement strand
GGGTTGCGGCGTCCCGGAGAAACACGGGCACCATCGCAACGGTGTTCCAAGCCCGAGGCATTTTCATCTCTACCTCGTTGCTTGCGGACCGTCCCCCTGCACGGCGCGCCCCGGATCATCGACGGGATGATATACGTCACTGTCGCACTACGTCAATGACGTAGTTATGCCAAAGGCCGGTCGCCCCAGAGAGTTGCCGCTCAGCCTCTAAGTCGTTGATTCTATATGCCGTAAACAGACGGCGAATCGTGGGAGCCGCGAATAATTGAATCAGGTTTTCGCCAAACTGGGGACTGGGGGTCGCGGGTTCAAATCCCGCCGCTCCGACCATCATTTTCAGTTACATTGCCGATTACGATAATGCGACAAGGCCGTCGGGGCAACGCTCGGGGCAACGGCAGTCGGGGTCAAGTTCGGTTTGTGCTGGATAAACGGGATTGGGGTGTGGTGAGGTTGATGCTCAGGGCCGGGGCGGTTCGCTCGGCGTGAGCGCGGTCGCATTATGAGAAGGAGAGCTGCGCGTCGACCCCCGCGAACGGCGCACGCAGTCCGGTCGCGCCTTCTTCCAGCAATCCGGCCAACTCCAAAGCACGAACATCGCCATGCACCCGCTTGTAATCCCGCCTAAGCTCACGCGCGATCGCCGCGATGGACAGGTTCGGCCGGCGGCGCACGAAGCGGACAAGCTCGATACGTTTCGGCGACAGCGTCGCCAACAGACCTTCCAAGCTTTCGAACGACAGATGTTCCTCATCGACCGGCTTGCCACCTTTCGCCCGTCGCCACGCCTCGACGAACCGCTGGCCGGATACCGCCAAACTTTCGACATGAATCCGTACTTTGCGTTGCTTCGTCATCGCTTTCTCCTCGCTTCCTCGACATCCGCCAGGAAGTCAGCCATCAACCTTTCCGGCGACCTAAACCGATATGACAGCTCGCGTCCCAGTACATGGCGATGGTCGCCTTTTCCCCGCTCATTGTCGTAACCGACGATCCTCTTGCCGCCCTTGCCGAAATAAAGCCGGTATTTAAATCGATGGCGGCTGCCGGCCACCGTTTGCGGCACGCTCCAGATCACCATCTCGACGATTTCCCCGTCGTCCAATTCATGCTTCAGGCGAAAAATCAGCGCCGCCTTCATATGGCGTATGATGCCATATAGAACTTATGGCATCAAGCGCCATGGACACAGTTTGAGACAGCTGTCGCCGCTGACGGCCCGGTGTTCAAATTTTGCCCTATCTTCTGAGGGACTGGGGGGCGCGGGTTCGAACCCCGCCGTTCCGAGCAAACTTGGAACGAAACGCACAATTTGCGGATTGGGCGCTTAGGAGGTCGTCGCCGGCCGGGCCTGACCACGCAAGCGTCGTTTCGACGCACCCTACGGGGGAGTTGCGGCCCTTCGGTCAGCCCAAGTCCGCGCCTTCGTCAGTTCGGCAGGCCGGCGGCGATCTTGGTCAGGCTCGCGGCGCGGACGAAATTGTCCGGGATCTCGCCCGCGATCATTAGCCCTTCGCCGGCGGCGCCGGCACGCGCCCGTGATTCGGCGATCCGGGCAAGGGCGAGCG
>CAYMXF010000645.1:0-1572 GCA_964393935.1 uncultured Planctomycetaceae bacterium | reverse complement strand
GTCACCGGGCGCAGGATTCGTCACCGGCGAGTCGATCGCGGTGGACGGCGGCGTGTTGTGCCGGGTGTGAACGGCGGCCGATGCTAGGCTCCCACGGCCGCCCCGCCCCGAGCCTTTGCCCGTGGGTGACCGGATGTGAAGATTCAGACACTTTCGCGCTGATCCCCTCCCGAGGGCGGTTGTTGATGTTGGCGCCGAGTGGCCTGCTGACCAAGAGGTTTGCGTCAACGAGATGTGGTAAGTTATACAAGCCTCGCGTCCCGCGCTTTCCGGTACGAGCTCGGTTTACAATGGAACGAAAGATCGAAATCCCGTACATGGGAAAGTTGAATCAAGGGAGTGATGTGCCGATCGTCGAATCAACCGAGCGCCCGAGCGAACTTACGCTCGAGGATGGCACTGTGCTCCGCGTCAAGACCGTGGTCACGACGGTCGTCCGCTTAGACGGCCAATTCGATCAAGAGGGAAATCCGATTTACGTCATCAAGAGCGCGCCCGTAGTTGCGGTCGTCGAAGCGCCTCAACACCGTCGACGGTTGCAATAGGCCTATGCTCGAAGTCTTCAGCGACCAACTAGATTGCGTCTTGGCTTGGACCGGAATCGAAAATGCTGCCGGGAACGAACCCGATTCCATGTGGCTGTCTGAGCGCAACGAAGATGATGCGCGCAGGTCATCTCAATTCCGTTATTGCGCCGAGCCGCGACTCTCCGAGGGTGCGCCGGCTTCGATCAGAGCGGGGCGCCGGAAACGCATTTTCATATCGGCCGGTGAGTGGTTTGATTTTCAGCAGCTAGTTGAGCGATGGCGACAAGAGCGCGGATCATCGTCTTCGACCACATGGATGATCAGCCAGCCTTCCTATCAAAGGATAATTGGACTAGGGGAGAAGGCGATTCCGCTCTTGCTGGGGGAACTCCAGCGCCGACCTGATCATTGGTTCGCCGCTCTAAGGGCGGTCTCAGGTGTAGACCCGGTGCCGCCCGAACTTCGCGGGAATATCCGACAGATGGCGGGAGTTTGGATACGGTGGGGAGCGGAGAACGGCTACGTAGAACTTAAGAATGGCCATCAGTGATTTCCCCAAGCTCGAGCGGGATCCATTCTCGGTAACAAGCCCAGCAGATATCGGGTACAACTGCATTGCTTGGGCCGCCGGCTCGAATGAGCTTTGGTGGTGGCCGGATTCGGGCGACTCCTATTGGCCCCCAGGGGTTCCTCGCGAGGAAACGGTCGAGGCGTTCATCCAAGCCTACGCGACGCTCGGCTATGAACGGTGCGCTGACGGTTCGCTTGAAACAGGCTTCGAGAAAATCGCGATCTACGCCAATGCCGACGGTCCTCAACATGCAGCTAGGAACCTAGAGAGCGGTCGTTGGACCAGCAAACTCGGATCGGACGAAGACATCGAACATCGAACATTAGAAGCTCTCAACTGCGACCTTTATGGCGACGTTGTCTGCTATCTGAGGCGCCCCAGGAAGCGCACGTAGGTCTCTTCGCGCTGCCGCATCTTCGGCAGGATTCGTCACCGGCGAGTCGATCGCGGTGGACGGCGGCGTGCTCGCGCGCG
>CAYMXF010000644.1:0-1582 GCA_964393935.1 uncultured Planctomycetaceae bacterium | reverse complement strand
TCCTTGCCGTGGCGCGCCGCGATAGGTGGATCGCAGAGTCATGCTGATCGGACAGCCTACCTTGCCGGAATCAAGGAGGCGTTTGGCCAGGAGCATCGCCGGAGCGAATCGCATCGCCGGCGCGGCAAGGATCGTTCGGCCGGAGAGCTTCGCGAACAAACCGAGACGGCTGCACGCGGAGGCGCGGCCCGGCGCACCGATGACCAGGACGCACGCACCCGCGGAGAGGCATTCCTTGACCATGCGCGGACGATCGGCGAGCGGTTGGACGAGCACGACGCCCGCGGGTTCGGCCTCTTTGAGCAGCGTCGTGAGATCCGGAAAGGTCCAGCGGGCATGAAATCGGGCGGCGTCGCGTTCCGCGGTTTCCCCGGAAAGGGCTTCGAGCGTGCCGACCTTGGCCAGGGAAGAGAGCAGCCAGGGTGAAACGGCGTGTGTGGGGCCGACGAAAGCGAATCTGGGGGTGGCCATCATTCCTTCCAATGCGCAGGCGCCAAGGTGGCGACTGTCGGGACGCGAAGCGAGCGGTATAATAGCCGCGCGGTCAAATGATGCCATGAGGATGTGAAATGTATCGAGCGACAACGCAGTTTTCGATTTTTCTGGTCAACAAGCCCGGCATCCTGTCGCAGGTGTGCGACGAGCTGGCGCGGAAGAAGATCAACGTCGTGGCGCTGACGCTCATGGACTCGGTCGAGCACGGCGTATTTCGAATGGTGGCGGAGGACGTGGAAAAGACCCGGGCAGCGCTGAAGAGCCTGAACCTTCCCACCACGGAGACGGAAGTCCTGACCGTCGAGATGCCCAATCGCCCGGGCGCGATGGCCGACCTTTGTTCCAAATTGAATTCGAATCATATCAGCATCAAGTACGCGTACGTCACGAGCGGAGCGGCGGGGGGCCGGACGCTTGGAATCTTTAAGGTGGACAACATCAAGAAGGCCCTGAAAGTCGCCGGTCCGCGGCAGCCGGGACGACGGGAAAAGATCGTCGTTCGCAAGAATCCGGGTGGGAGAAATCATTAGTGCGAGTCACGAAAATGTGGCATGGTCTGACAAAATCAGGCCGTGAATGAGATACCTCAATGCCGCCACGGCCTCGCTTTGCGAGACCGTGCCACCCAAGTGCGCGCAAAAAAGCGGCCCGCTCTCGAAAGTTCCTTCTCCGAACGAGCAGACCGCTACGGAAAACTATTGGGCCAGCGACTCACGACCGTCCGAGGCCCGCGGAAACCAATAAATGCCACTGAACGGCGGGACCAACCGTTTTGCCCTTCGAAGTCTTCGCCGTCATCCGCTGGTTCGGCGGTGTTTCCATCCGCCGAGCCTCCCCTCATGGGCTTGCCACTCGTTCAGAGTTCGGTGCGGCCGGCCGGTATCGCGATCATGGGTTCCGCGATCCCACGTTGCCGTTTGCCTTTCGGACCGGCTGAGTGGTTTTCCCAACCGACCGTCGCGGGGGGATGGTTTAATTTCCGCCCCACGCACCTCTCATCGAGTTTCGCCGCCCTCCAGGGTCTTACCCGGACGACGCTAGCCGACGCCTCTCGGCGCCAACTCCTTCCTTGGGCTCTTGTTCCCTT
>CAYMXF010000643.1:0-1593 GCA_964393935.1 uncultured Planctomycetaceae bacterium | reverse complement strand
GTGATCGCGCGGACGGTGGACCTGTTGCTGAAAGTCGGACCCAAAGGGATGGACCGCATCAGCGGGCTGATGATGAAGATAGCGGGGTGAAACGCCAGAACGAAGAAGGCTACGCCGGCGTCTCTTCTTCTTTCGCCACTTCGCCGGATTCGTCGACGATCTGGGCTTTCACGTCGCCGCCGAGGCCGAGGCGGAGCTTCAGATGCTTGCCGGTCTGCGAGCAGGTCATGTGGATCGTCGTCTCAGGCATGTCGAGGACGTGCGATTTCTTGCAGGCCGGACAGTCGAATCGAACTTGCATCGGTGTCTTCCTTATGGTGTTCGTCGGAGCGATAGTGGGCACGACCCACTCTGCGATCAAAGTTCAGTTCGTTGATTAAATTCTTCGATCAGCTTGTCCCACTCCGCGACCTGCGAAAACGCTTCGGTCCAGAAGTCCGGGTCCCAGAGGCGACGGAGGTCGTCCACGCTCTTTTGCTGCTGCTCGACCCAGGTGAAATACTTGAAGTTGTGCAGCACCCTGCGATCGTTGTAAGTCAGCTCGCGGATGTATTCGATGGCGGCGCCGTGCAGGTAGCGCGCGAAATGCTTCGCGGCGAGCAACTCCGTGTATTTTCCGTGGGCGGACTGCTGCTCCTCGATGCGGCTCTTGTAGAGGTCCATCGAGTCCGTCAGCGGCGTGACGATCACGTCGCGGCCGTCTAGGTCGAACATCTTCGCCGTCTTGATCGCCGCGACGACGTTGCAGATGCCGGAAATCCCAACGAGCGGGAGTTGCTTCACGGTTGCCTCGGGAATGCCTTCTTTCGCGAGGAGGGCCTGCCCCGCTGGTTCGTTGAAGAGCCGCATCAGGCTGATGCACGCCTCGTCGTCGATGGCGGCGACGACGTCGGTATTGCGGACGTTATGCACCCAGGGGATGTGCTTGTCGCCGATGCCTTCGATGCGATGGCCGCCGAAGCCGCATTGCAAAAGCGTCGGGCATTGCAGCGCCTCGGTCGCCACGACGCGGAGGTGCGGAAACTTCGTGCGCAAATAGTCGCCGGCGGCGATGGTGCCGGCCGAGCCAGTGGCCGAGATGTACGCGGCGAGGCGCAAGTCTGTGCGCGACGGAACCCCACCCCGACCCTCCCCTTCGTAAGGGGAGGGAGTAGAAGGCTGCCGCCATTTCGCGAGGTGTTGGAAGACTTCCTCGACGATCGCGCCGGTCACGTGGTAGTGCCAGCAGGCGTTACCCATCTCCTCGAACTGGTTGAAGATCACGCAGTCCGGCCGCGTGCGGCGGATCTCCCAGCACTTGTCGTAGATTTCCTTGACGTTCGATTCGCAGCCGGGGGTGGCGATCACTTCCGCGCCGATCTGGTGCAGCCAGTCGAACCGCTCGCGGCTCATCTCCTCGGGCAGGATGCCGACGGCGTGGCAGCCGAGCAGGGCGCAATCGAACGCCCCGCCGCGACAGAAGTTGCCGGTGGACGGCCAGACGGCTTTCTGGCTGGTGATGTCGAACTGACCGGTGACGAGCCGTGGGACAATGCAACCGAAGGCCGCGCCGACCTTGTGCGCGCCGGTCGGGAACCACTTGCCGACGATCCC
>CAYMXF010000642.1:0-1603 GCA_964393935.1 uncultured Planctomycetaceae bacterium | reverse complement strand
GCGAAATCCATGTCGCGATAGAGCTTGAGCGATACGGCGATCGCCGGCAGACCCTGGATCGCCCCCTCGATCGCCGCCGCGACCGTTCCTGAGTAGATGGCGTGGATGCCCGTGTTGAGCCCCGCGTTGATCCCGGAGACGACGAGGTCCGGCTGTTGCGTCAGCAGCGCCCCGACGGCCAATTTGACGCAATCCGCCGGCGAGCCATCCACGCTCGTCCCGTGGAAAAGCCCCTCGACTTGCACGCTTCGCCACATGACCGGTCGGCGGATGGTGATCGCATGGGACCCGCCGGATTGAACCGTCTCCGGCGCGACGACGTCGACATCCGCGTCCGGGGCGAGTTCGCGGTACAGGGCCATGAGGCCGGGGGCGAAGATGCCGTCGTCGTTTGAAAGAAGGATTCTCACGGGTCGAATTGTACGGTCCTCTCCGAAGCCCTACAATCGAAGGACACCCGCGCCCGCACGGCGCTCTCGCCGTCCCCATCGAGCGCGAGGCGGTCGCACGCGACGGCTCCATGAACCCGCGATCTTTCACGCAAAGGATGTCCTTGAACAGCGCCGGCGGACCGCGCCTTTCGGCCGACATGACGGCCGCATGTGTCTCGATCGCGCTCGGGCTGGTTACGGGCTTGGTGTTCAGCCCGGTGCTCACGGCCGGACTTGTTACCTCCGACGATGCCGACGCGTTTCGCGCCGCCCGCATGGCCGCGCGCTCCTGGCAAGACTCCGCCGACGTGTTCGCACACTATCAAACTCCCCGAGGGACCGGCGGCTACTACCAACCGTTGACCGTCCTTTCCTATGGGCTCGATTTTCGATTGGCTCGCGATCCCGTGGCCCGCGTCTTTCAGTCGCATCTGACCAACCTGATGTTCCACATCATCAATACGGCGCTGCTCTTTGCGCTCTTGTGTCGAATCGTATCGTTACGGAGGGCGTCCACAATCCCTGATGATGCCCATCAACCAGTTTGGGTCTGGCCCGCGTTGCTATCGCTGCTATTCGCCCTCCACCCGCTCCAGGTCGAATCCGTCGCCTGGATTTCACAACGCATAACCTTGTTGGCCACTTTCTTTTCCCTGTTGGCGCTCCTGGCCTACGTCCGGTACCGAACCACGGATCGATTTCTTTGGCTTGCCGGAGCGTCGATGGCTTGCGCCGCCGCGATACTGTCGAAACCCACCTTCATCGGCCTGCCCGTCGTGCTCATGGTCCTTGATCTTTGGCCCTTGGATCGGCCGCTTCGTAAACCCCTTCTCGCAAGATTGCCTTTGCTCGCGATCCTCCTTTCCGCCGCCGCCGTTCAATCCTTGATCTTCGGCCGCGTCCCGATGGCCACGGCGGAAGGCCCTGCGCCGTTGGAGCTTTTCTCAATGACGCTCGCGTCATTCGTCACTCGGCTCTTCCGGCCGGTCGGCCTTTTGCCGTTTAACCCCCTCGACGACTGGTCTTCCGCTTCGCACTTCGTGATCTGGCGCGATCTCGCGCTCACGTCGCTTCTGATCGTCCTGCCCCTCTGGGCTTTCTTTCGCTGCCGCCCCCTATTCACCGCGCTCGTCGGCGGCCTGCTTTTCGTCTGCCCCGCTTTTCTCAACGCG
>CAYMXF010000641.1:0-1604 GCA_964393935.1 uncultured Planctomycetaceae bacterium | reverse complement strand
TCGAATCCATCCCGCTCGAAAACACCTTCGGTCGTTGGATGCTCCACGCCTACACCTCCGTCGTCGACTCCGAACCGCACGTCGCCCTGACAATGGGCAAAGTCGGCCAATTTGACACCTTCGGCGACCCGATCGCCGTCGACCATCCCGTCCTCGTCCGCGTACACTCGCAGTGCCTGACCGGCGACGTCTTTGGCTCACAGCGCTGCGATTGCGGATCGCAGCTCGAACGCGCCATGCAACTCATCGCCGACGCCGGCGAAGGCGTGATCGTCTATCTCCGACAAGAGGGCCGCGGCATCGGGCTGACCAACAAGCTCCACGCCTATCGCCTCCAGGACGAAGGACTCGACACGGTCGAAGCCAACGAGAAGCTCGGCTTCCCCGCGGACAAGCGCGATTACGGCGTCGGCGCGCAGATCCTTCGCGACCTGGGCATCCGCCAGGTGCGAATCCTGACGAACAATCCCAAAAAGACGAGCCGGCTGGCGATCTATGGATTGGAAGTGATCGAGCAGCAGCCGCTGCAAATCCCCGCGAATCAGCACAACCGTCGATACCTGGAAACGAAGCGTACCAAGCTAGGACATCTGCTCGATGAGCCCTGAAACTTTGTCGCCGCCATCGAGTTTGTTGTCGCAGCCGCGGAGCGTTGCCACGGGCGCTGCACCCAATCCGCAATCCACAATCCACAATCTGCAATCCTCGATCGCGGACTGCCATCTCTCCCCGTTCGCGGCGCCGTTCGCGCCGCTCGTGGCCGCGTGGATTCGCTCGCCGCAGGAGCTGACGTGGCTGGCGCCCGGCACGCCGCCGCCGCTCACCGCGGAAAAAGTCGCCGCCTGGGGACAAGAACGGCACAATCGTTTTCTATTCTGGACCGCCGGCGCGGACGACCCGGCAGGCTACGCCGAACTCAATGAAGTCCCAGGACAACCGGCGCAGCGATGGATCGGTCACTTCGTCATCGACCCCGGCCGGCGAGGCCAATCGCTCGGCGTGCGCTTCGCCCAGGCCCTGCTCGCCCGGGCATTCGTCGAATACGCCGCGAAGGAAGTGGTGCTCGTCGTCTTCCCCGACAACCGGCGCGCGATCAACTGCTACGAGCGCGCCGGCATGCAACTCGTCGGCCAGGAACGCAAGTATTTCAAGACCACCGGCGCGGAGTATCTCTTTCTGCGCATGGCCCTCTCCCGCCGCCGCTTCGAGCGCCTCGCCGCCGACGGTCGCCTCGATGGCCGCCCGCTCCCGCTGCGAAACTCGGCCTCGAACGCCGCTGAGACGCCCATCGTTCATTGATCCCGGGATCGAGTGCGCGGGCTGGAACCCTGCTATTCGATCTTGATAACGTCGTTATGCCGGATCGGCCCGTCGACTTGTTCCACCGAGACGCGGATGAATCGATCCGCCAATGACGCCCCATCCTCGATCCGGTATTCCCGCACCGCCGATTGGCCCGCGACCAATTGTTTGATTGAGCAAACTTGCCGGGGCTGATTCGGCGCGATCAGCAAACCTTTCAAATTGAGCGTGCGGTCGCTCAAGTTGGTCACGCGCTGCACGATCCGAAGCCCCCGGCCCTCGGTTCGCGTGAGCACTTTCAC
>CAYMXF010000640.1:0-1604 GCA_964393935.1 uncultured Planctomycetaceae bacterium | reverse complement strand
ATCGATTCGGCCGATGTTCCGGGTCTTGCCGAGGCGTTACTGAGATGAGTAAATCGGGAGAGAGCACGATATAGTTCCGGCCGTGGCGGATGCGCATTCACTCGATTCACGATTGAACGCCGCCCTGGCGCGGCGCAAGGCCCTGCTCGGCGATCCGGCGATCGAAGCGGTGCGGCTTTTCCACGGCCGCGCGGACGGCATCGACAACCTGGTCATCGAAAAGTGGGGGCCGGTGCTGATCGTGCAGCTCCATGAGGGGCTGCCGGAGCCTGAGCCGGATGCGCTGCGGCCTTGCCTCCAGCGATGGCGCGAGTGGCTCGGTGCGAAGGCCGTCTATCTCAAGCACTTCGTGCGCGACCGGGGCGGAGCAGAGGCCCAGGTCCGCGCGTCGCACCACGACGCGACGCCCTGGATCGGCGAGAGTGTCGAGGAGGAGATCGCCGTCCGCGAAGGCGGCCTGACGTTTCTCATTCGCCCGTACGACGGCTTTTCCGTCGGACTGTTCCTGGAGCATCGGGAGAATCGGCGGCGGATCGCCGCATTGGCGGCCGGTCGGCGCGTGCTGAACGCCTTCGCCTACACCTGCGGCTTCTCGGTCGCGGCGGTCCAGGGCGGCGCGGCGGCGGTCGCCAGCGTCGATCTCTCGAAGCGCTATCTGGAATGGGGCAAGAGAAACTTCGCGGCCAACGGTCTGCCGACGGACCCGCATCGATTTTACTGCTCGGACTACTTCGAGTTTCTTAAACGCGCTCGCCGACAGAATCTGCTCTTCGACTTGGCGATTCTCGACCCGCCGACCTTTTCACGCCGTCGCCGCCCGGCCGCGGTCTTTGAACTTCGGGCGGAACTGCCCCGGTTGGTCACGGAGACCATCGAGCGGCTCGACACCGGCGGTTATCTCTTCCTGGCGACCAACGACCGGCAACTCCGTCTTGAAACCCTGGAAGCGGCGATCCGAAAATCCACACCGCAACGGCGATGCACCGTGACGGCCCGACCGGCCCTGCCGCCGGATTTCGCCGGCGATCCGGAGTACGCCAAATCCATCCTGGCCCGCTTCGATTGAGCCGCTCGGCGGGGTCGAGAGTAATGGCCCTGTACTCACGACGAAGCCTCCACCCCCCGCCCCCTTCTTTCCCCCTCCGGGAACATGCTTCAGCGGGTAGGCCCGCTCCACCGGATTGATCGGTTTTTTGAGAAAAGTCCAATTTCCCGACCGAACCCTTGACAAGCTACGACCGTTGTAGTAGGATGGGTACGACGTTAGTAGTAAGGGAAGCGGTTCAGGCGATACCCATGACCGATCGGCTCCATGAACTCGGCGCGGCGGAACTCGAGGTGCTCAAGGCCCTTTGGGAGATCGGCCCCGCCACCGTCCGCGAGGTCCTGAACCATCTGCACGATCGCGGCCGGAAGGTCGCCTACACCACCGTCCTGACCTTCCTCACCCGCTTGGAGCAAAAGGGCTTCGCCGCCAGCAACAAGGGCGGCCTGGCCTACGTCTATCGCGCCCGTGTCAGCAAGGAGCGCGTCAGCCGGTCGCGCCTGCGGTCGCTCGTCGAGCAGCTTTACGACGGGGCCGCCGGGCCGCTGGTGCTCCAGCT
>CAYMXF010000639.1:0-1605 GCA_964393935.1 uncultured Planctomycetaceae bacterium | reverse complement strand
ATTCACCGCGCTCGTCGGCGGCCTGCTTTTCGTCTGCCCCGCTTTTCTCAACGCGACCTTCACCGACCAACGCCTCGGCGATCAATACCTCTATCCCGTTCTTATTCCGACTCTCGTCGTCCTCGCCGCCTGGATCGGCGAGCGACGCCCGTCGTTCCATTCCCCGTTCGTCCGCTGCGCCGCGATGGCTCAAGTCGCTTTGACCGCCGTCCTGGCCGTGCAGACCTATTCCCAAACGTTCACCTGGCAAAGCGGCAGAGACCTCTATCGGGCGACCGTGCGAATGCACCCGACGTGGTCGCAGGGCTATGTGGGTCTCATCGAAGCCGTCATCTCGGAGAACGATTTCGATGCGGCGCTCCTTTACGCCCAGAAGGCGGTCGGCGTGGCGCCGGAAGATCCGTCCACACAATTCTATCTTGGAACCGCTCTCCTCCTGCAAACGGGCAGCCGCGCCGTGGAAGCGATTGTCCCTTTGCGAAAGGCGCTGGCCTCCAATCCCAATTGGATCGAATGTTTGCAGAACCTCGGCGTGGCCCTGGCTCGGCGCGGTCAATTCGACAAGGCGATCGAGTACCTCGAACGGGCCCGCGACCTTGCGCCGAACTCCGCCGGCATCCGGCTGGGGCTCGGGAACTCCTATCTCAAAGTGCATCGCGCCGCCTCGGCTCGGCGCGAGCTTCAGGAATCGCTCCGTTTGCACAACGCCGCTGCGACTCATTTGTCTCTGGCCATGGCCTGGGCGGCGAATGACGCGCCCGACTTAGCGCGGCGTCACCTGGCGGCGGCCGTCGCCCAGGACCCGTGCATGGCCGCCCGTGCCGCGGCCAGCGAGGAACTGCGGCGCTACCGCGATCGACCCGGCTTCGAATCGCTCATCGACGGTTCCGACGGAACCCATGCCGATCGCCTGGCGCCCGACATGGAATTGCCCGCCGCCCGAAACGCACGCGGCTCCTGACAGGGCCGCTACCGATACAAACGAATGCACCGCGACTCCCGCCTTCCCCATACGATGACACCTGAACCGAGCAATAACTCGACGGCGCCGCCGGGCCGACACCTTCTGTTGGCGACAGCGCTGCTCGTCCTGATCGTCCTGCTCGCCTATCGGCCTTCGTTGAACGCGGAATTCGTCCATCTGGATGATTTCCAATATGTGGTCGACAACGAACTGGTCCGAAAGCCGAGCCTGGCCGGCATTTATCGCGTCTTCGCGGAAGTCTCGCACCCCTCCACCGTCGACGGCTATTACCAGCCGCTGACGATGGTCTCGCTCATGCTCGATGCGTGTCTGTCCGGCGCTTCCATTCAAACCGTCAACCCCTATGTGTTTCACCTCACGAACGTCCTGCTCCACGCCGCGACGACCGTTCTCATCTTTCTTTGGATTCGTACGTTTTTCGGCGGCCTTTATCTCCCGATTCTCGTCTCGCTTCTTTTCGCGCTGCATCCCGCGCAGGTCGAGTCCGTCGTCTGGATCTCGCAGCGAAAGACCGTGCTTGCCACGTTTCTCGCCGTCGCAGCGATCATCGCCTATGGGGAGTCCTCGCGATTTCGTTCGCGCTCGTGGCTCGCCGCCTCCGTCGCGCTTTACTTTCTCGC
>CAYMXF010000638.1:0-1605 GCA_964393935.1 uncultured Planctomycetaceae bacterium | reverse complement strand
CAAGCACGCTAAACGCATCCTTCACGGCGGGAAAATCGAATCTTCCGCCGGATTGAAATCTCCGCCGAATCCGCTATCCTACCAAACTCGAAACCGACGCCGTTCGTACGGCTCTTATGAGGCCCACAAGAGATTACCCCTGCACAGGGCGACGTGACGTGAAACCCGGCAAGCGCGGACCCAGCCTTTTCGACGTGATGAGCAAAGCCCCCATCGCCGAGAACCCCCGCGCCCGCCCAAGGCCCTCGTGGCTCCAGCGGAAGGTGGCCGCCCCGGTCTTCTCCGTCGCCGAGCCGCTGACCGAAGAACAGGCCGCCGCGGCACTGGCCGAGCAGCGCTCGGCGGAAGAGCCCAAGCCGAGCAAACCTGCGAAGACCAAGGCCCCACCCGTGCCGGCGGAGTCGACCGACGTGGCCAACGACGTGGACCATCCCCCCATCGTCAGCTCGGCCAAAGGCCGGCTGATTTTTAATCTGAACACCCCCGCCTGCGTCGCCGTGGTCGGCGTCATCACCGCCGTCACCCTGGGGGCCTACGTTCTCGGCCAGCGATCGTCCGTCAGTCGCATTGCGCCGGTCGCCGCCCGCGCGAATCATCAGGAACCCGCGACATCCCCGCTCTTGCCCGCGCCCTCCACCGCCAAACAAAAATCCGCCAAACCAAAAGCGGCCGTCGCCAACCCCGACCTCTCGCACCTGCTTCAGCGCCCCGGCGAACCTTCTTCGTCCGTCAACGCGAACAAGCCCGCCAAGGTCGCCGACGACGCGGCCGACTCAAACACGTCGGCGGGCGCCCCGGAAAGCCTCAACTATCTCCAGATCGAATCCTTCCGCATCACCCGCGAACGTAGCGGCGATCAACTCGCACAAGATGTCGCCGGCGCCCGTCAGTTTCTCGCAGACCGCGGAGTCCGAACGTTCGCTCGCAAGCGTGGCAACGGCTTCGTCCTCTTCGCCGAGCAGGGCTTCTTGCCGGGCAAGGCAACGGCCAAGGATCGGGCCGCGTTTCAGCGGAAGATCGAACGATGGGGCCAGGAATATCGAAGCGCCGGCGGCCGCTACCAGTTCAAGGGCTGCCTATTTGTAAGTTATTCGGCATCGAGGGCCGGTGATCCGGTCTAATCGCAACCAGGAGTTACCGACATGTCCATGGATCGTTCACTCAAGAGCAAGGCCTCGCTTTCGCGGCATCGCAACGTGCTGTCCCGCGCCGAGCGAATCAAGCTGCTCACCGAACAAGAAAAGTTCAAGCCCGGCGACCGGCCGATCGGTCTGCCCAAGGTCGCCCACCGCAAAGTCTCCGTCGGCGGTAAGACCAAAAAGGCGCCCAAGGAAGGCGCGGTGGTGGAAGGCGCACCGGCGGCGGCGGGCGCAGCTCCGGCACCACCGGCGGTCCCTGCAAAGACAGCGGCAAAGGCACCGGCAAAGACGCCCGCAAAGAAGTAACAACGCGCAAGCGAAACGTCCGCTTGGTCCACCTCTGTCCGATTTAATGGACAGGATTAACATGATTCGTTCTTATCTTGTCCATCTTGTGAATCCTGTCCATTTATGAAACTTGTCCATTGTGAATCCTGTCGATGGATCCCGACAAACTCCTCGCTGA
>CAYMXF010000637.1:0-1606 GCA_964393935.1 uncultured Planctomycetaceae bacterium | reverse complement strand
GTGTTGACGTAGCTGAACGACGTGCCGATCTCGCCGAGCGTTTTCTTGGCGGCGACGACGTCGGGATTGTCGAGGATTGACTCCTTCTTTGAATCGCCGGCGGTCAGGCGGTCCAGGGCCGATGTGACCATTTGCGGGTAAAGGCCGAGGATCACCCACTTGCCGTGCGCCGACCAGGCCGGGGCGATCGGCATCGGAGCGGCGACGTTTACAAACTCCACGCGGTGATGATGATGTTCGAAGGACGAGACGCCGATCTTGGGCTTTTCTCCGATTTCCTTTTGGACGGCCTCGACTATTTTTCGCAGGGTCGCTTGCAGTTTTTTGGCGTCGGACGACTCGAAGATGATCGTCGTGCCGGTGATTAGGACGCCGCCGTTCTCCGGCGCGTCGTACAAGATGATCGTCGGCCCGATGAGCTTGAGAAGGCTTTCACTGATGCAGAATCCGAGCTTGTCCTCCAATTTCTTGATGCCGCCGGTGATTTCTTCGTGCAACTTTGGATCGAGCGACTCGAGGCCGGACATCACTTTGCTTCCGATTCCGGCGAGATCCATCTGAAACGCCGTGGCCCATGACGGCGATTTGGGAATGATCGCCAGGTCTTCCTTGCCGAGGTTCTTGCTCTCGGACGAGAGCGACCATTCGGACCCTTTGTCGGGGGCGTAAAGATACATCGCGTCGTAGCAGCCGCGGTCGCGATAGTGCTTCTCCCAGCAGAAGGATTTCAGCCCTTCCGCGGCGGCCAGAAGGCCCTCGGCCCACTTTGATTTTTCGCCTTCTTTTTCCCGGCCGATCTCCCGCTTCATCAACTCTTTGATCCCGGCGACGTTGAGGAAGACGGTCATGATCCGGCTGCGATCGTTTCCGCCGATTTTTTTGCGGCTGGCCGCGAGCGCGTCGTTTTTGGCCAGCGAGGTCTTCGGGCTCGCGAGTTGCTTGCCGATCTTTGTGATCGTCTGCTCGTCGATGGCAAAGATGAAATAGTCTTTGATGAGTCCGTAATACGCGCCGCCGGGAACAGGCAGCATGATGCGGCGCGTCTCCTGTCCGGCCGCCTCCGCCGGTTGCGTCGCCGGGACGCCCTTGATGGTGAACAACATATCCACGTCGCTCAGAAATGCCTCCGCCTCCTTGCCGACCTGGACGACGAGCGCCGCGTGAACAAACGGCCCGTGCTCGCCGAGCCCGCCGTCCAACAGAGCGATCGCTGACGGGCGTCGACCGAGCGCCTCCAGCACGCGCTTCAAGGCCGCGTGCTGCTTGTGCCCCTTTTTCTTGGGGAGCTGCTTGGCGAGTTGTTCGTTGATCGTCGTCCAGACCTGGCCGGTGAAGCGCTCGACCTGCGGATCGGCGAGCGTCTTGCCGAAGGCGGTCAGCCGGCACGCCGCGTCGGTCTGATCGCAGCCCGATCGGCCGACGTAAACCAACGTATCTTGCGGAAAGACTTCGGCGAGGTCGCTCGTTCCCGCCCGGGCGTTCGCTTGAACGAACAAACCGAGCACGAGCGTGCAAAAACCGAACGCAAGGCCGCGGCTCAAGAAGCGGTTCATGGCGATTCCTCCTATCGGATCGAGATGCGAACGGACGGCGGGTTCATCGACGA
>CAYMXF010000636.1:0-1613 GCA_964393935.1 uncultured Planctomycetaceae bacterium | reverse complement strand
TACATCGGAAACACGTCAAGCTCAATAACTTCCAGCTTAAGATCGGCGGCGGCCTCACACGAGCAGGCCACGCCTTTGTCGTCGGAACGGCCGTCTTCGGTGTGTTGACACTTCACAGTGCCTTCATTCGATATCACGAATTCTTTGGTGATCGGCTCTATCAAGCCGCACAAAACATGGGGGAGCGTGCGTACACCACGATGGATAGCGTCGCCACGCAAGCGCTGGGCCATTTGGAATTCTGCGACCGCTGGGGGTTGGTCCGGCCTGTCGAAATGTCGCATCGGATCGCCACTCTTCACGCCACGGTTGGGCAATGCCTCGCGGATCGCAATGACTTCCCCGCGGCCATCGACCATCTGCAAAAAGCCTGCCTCGCCGAACCCGACGTCGCCTCCATCCGTTATAACCTCGGTGTGCTCCTCGCGCAAACAGGCCGAACGCAGGAGGCGATCATCCAATATCGTCGCGCGGTTCTAATTGACCCGGGCGATCCTGAAATCCATAACAACCTCGGGTTTCTCCTCACGCGGCGGGGCGAACTCGACGTTGCCGGCGAACATTTCCGCCGTGCCATCGCCTTGAAGCCCGATTTCGCCCACCCTCATTTCAATCTCGGCAGAATCCTCCAGACTCAAGGGTTGCAAGGCGAAGCGAGTCATCACTTTGACCTCGCCGCTCGCCTCGACCCGAGCTATCGCGAGATTCTTTCAACCTCCAAACCCGAAACATCGCCGAGCACTGAAAACAACCGATCCGACTCTCCTTCGAAAGACTCTCCATGACGAAGCGATCCTGGGCTGAGCCCTACAAGATCAAGATGGTCGAGCACCTCCGGATGACCACGCGGGCTGAGCGCGAGCGGGCTATCTCCGAGGCCGGTTTCAATACATTCTTGCTTCGCAGTGAAGATGTTTATATCGATCTTCTGACGGATTCGGGCACGTCGGCGATGAGCGATCGGCAGTGGGCGGGCCTGATGCTGGGAGACGAGGCCTACGCAGGCTCAGCCAACTACTATCACCTTGAGCGCGCAGTTCGCGAATGTTACGGGTACCAACACATCATTCCCACGCACCAGGGACGCGGTGCCGAGCACATCCTGAGCAAGCTTTGCATCAAGGAAGGCGACACGGTGCCAGGCAACATGTATTTTACGACTACCAAGCTGCACCAGGAGTTGGCCGGCGGGCAATTCGTCGACGTCATCATCGACCAGGCGCATGATCCCGAGAACGAGCACCCCTTCAAAGGGAACGTTGATCTGGACAAGCTTGCCAGGCTCATCGAGCGCGTCGGCCCGCGGCGCATTCCCTATCTATCGCTGCACGCGACTGTGAACATGGCCGGCGGACAGCCGATCAGCATTGCCAATACCCGCGAAGTGTCGACTTTATGCCGGCGGCACGGCATCAAGCTTTTCCTGGACGCGACGCGGGCCGTGGAAAACTGCTACTTCATCCGGCAGCGCGAGACTGGCTACGCCGCCCTGCCGCTGGTCGAAATCCTGCGCGAACTTTGCTCCTACACCGACGGTTGCACGATGTCCGGCAAGAAGGACTGCTTGGTCAACATCGGCGGCTTCCTCGCGGTCAACGACGACGAATTGGCGG
>CAYMXF010000635.1:0-1623 GCA_964393935.1 uncultured Planctomycetaceae bacterium | reverse complement strand
TTGGAGCTTGGAGGTCTTGCCAAATCTTGCGAAAAAGCGCAAAAACCCACGCCACCGCTTCAACAATCCCACGATAAAAAGGCACTTGGCGAGTAGCCACGATGCAGCTATCAGCGTGGTGGGTATGGTGAAGAGGTCTCCAATGCCCTCCAAGCCTAGCATGATGACGACGACCCACGTCTGCCAAGGAACATGACGAAACGAGTCAGCATCGGGCATTGGCTCGGGCGAGGACGGACTTGGCTGGTCAGATGACATCCGGCAACGCCTCGGTCGGATGATTCACGTTGCGCAAAGAGCCCATCGGCTTATTATTGCCTAAATCCTGCGACTTTCAAATAGGGGTGATCGCGCACCCATAGAAGTCTATTGCGGCGTTAGGGAAAGTAACGATCCGCTTCGATGAACAGCCGGGTTCGCGTTGTCACCCTTGTCCTCGTGGAAAGTTGTTGATCACTTCTGCGGTTTGGGCACGTGCTGATCGATCAGGATCGGGTTCCCGTCGGGATCGTGCAGAATCAGGAAGGCGGGCCCCGTCGTCGATTCGTCGGCCGCGGTCACCGGGACGAGGCCTCGACTCTTGAGTGTCCGCTGAATGTCGCGCACATCGTCGAAGTCCGGCAAAGTGGCGCAGGTTCGATCCCAGCCGGGGTTGAACGTCAGGCTGTTCTTTTCGAACTCTCCCTGGAAGAGCCCGATCGTGGCGGTCTCGTTTTGGAGGATCACCATTTTCTTGGAGGCGAATTTGCCGAACGGCCGAAAGCCGAGCTTCTCGTAGAACGCGCGGGACGCGGCCAGGTCCTTGACGGTAAGACTGATCGAGAAATTGCCGAGCCTCATGGGTGCATCTCCTTTTCGTTCATGGCTGCCGCTATTCGGGCCGGACTTCGGGGTGTACATCGACGCAAATCCGCCGAGGAAAAGTGCGAGTACGCTCACGATGGTACGTGTCATGGGTATCTCCAAGTTTGACCTTATTTTGCCTTACCGTTCAGGACATCGGCACATATATTACCTGTTGGAGCTTGGAGGTCTTGCCAAATCTTGCGAAAAAGCGCAAAAACCCACGCCACAACGTCCTTGGTATACGTCGAGCGGGTCAACCTCGCGATCGACCACGTCGTCAGCCACCTCGCCGAGCCGCTGCGCCTCGAGGATGTATCCCGGACGGCGATGCTCTCGCCGTTCCACTTTCATCGCGTATTCCAAGCCCTGGTGGGCGTGACGCTCGCCGAGTTTGTGAAGCGGCTCCGGCTTGAAAAATCGCTGGTCATGATGTCCCATGCAAGAAGATCATCGTTAACCTCGATTGCTCTGGCCTGCGGGTTTTCCTCTTCATCCGACTTTTCACGTTGCTTCAAACAACGCTTCGGAGCGCCGCCGAGCACGTTCGACCTCAATGCGTGGCGCCTTGCACACGGGAGTGAGCTTCAGGCGATGGTATCCGGATCGGTCGAGCGGTTGCAACTTGACCGGCTGCCCGCTGGGCACAACCCGGATGGATTCAGAGTGAAAATCCGGGAGTTACCCGCGCGTACCGTGGCGTATATTCGCATCCGCAACCCCTACCGTGGCAACGCCGTCGCCAAGGCCGTCGATCGCCTCGTCACATGGGCCGAACGC
>CAYMXF010000634.1:0-1624 GCA_964393935.1 uncultured Planctomycetaceae bacterium | reverse complement strand
GCGATGCCGCGAGCATCTCCGTGCGATCGCCGAGCACGAATACCAAGTCCGGCGTTTGTCGCGCGAACGCCTTGGAAAATTCGATCACCGCCTGGCCGGCCGTACGCGCCACGTCTTCCGGCCGATCCCCCACGATGAAATGTTCGACGGGAATGATCTCCAGCCCCTTCAATCGGGGAATCGAGTCGGACGTGCTTCCGAACAGTGCCGAGTGATGATTGCCACCGACGAAGCAAAGCGTCCGCCATTGTGATGACGCCGAAAGCGACTTGAGTAGCGGTTGATAAATGCCGGCATCGGCGCGGCTGGTGGTGATGACGGCGATTTTCTTAAGCCAAGTGGGTGCGGCGGTCGGCGGTGGTCGTCGAGGAGGCGACGACGCGGGCGTGTCGATGAATCGCGAAGTGGTGGCGGTCATGGTCGGCCGGTCGTACGGGCTCAATCCACGCGGACCCGCGGCGGCGGCGCGGCGGGATTGGTCGCCAACTGCTCAAGCCGTCCAAGCTGCGAACGCAGGGCATCGGCCTGCGGCGAGCCCGGATATCTCTCAATCACACGCTTGGCCAGTTCGGCGGCCTCTATATATCGACCGTGGCGGACGAAGTCCATGATTTCCGCTTCGAGCTGCTGGCGGACTTCGATCTCCGCGTTGTTCTCCAACGTCGGGATTTGCAGGAGCAGGGCTTCGGACTCCGGGCATCCCGGGAATCGCTCGACGAACGTCTGTGCCGCCGCGAGAGCTTCTTCCCATCGCCGGCGGCCGACAAATCGCTGAATCTCCGCGGACATCCGCCGCCGCTGCTCTTCCTGAAAAATCTTGTGCTCGCGCTCGATTCGTAAAACAAGATTGCGGGCCTCGGCCGAGTCGGGATGGCGCTGCTGGAGCTGCTGGGCCAATTGGCGCGCCCGTTGCCAGGCCGAGATGCTCATCAGGTCGTCGACTTGCTTGGTGATCGTCCCGACGTCCTGGGCTTCATGCTGTTCGCGAGTGGACTCAAGCTGTTCCAGCAATCGCTCAACACGGGGATCGGTCGGGTACTTGTCGCGAAGCGACTCCGCCAGTTGACGAGCACGAGCGTAATCGCCCCCTGCGATGCGAGCGGCGACGGTCTTCTTTGCGTGTTCCAATTCTTGCTCCGTCGTTTGGTGTCGCTTCTGCTGACGTTCTGTCTCGGTGAGTAGTGAGTTATCTCGTAGATCCTCCAGCAGTCGCACGATCTCCTGCCACGGCGGAGGCGGGACGGCGCTCTCGTCCGTGGAGTGCGAAGGGAGATCCACGATGGTCTCATCGTCGAGCGTTGCGATCGATGGGCTCGGCAGGGGCGGCGGCACGGAGCCGATTTCGTATTGATAGCGCTCCACGCGAATTAGGGCCGAGTGTACATCTCGCAGGGCGCGCAAAATCAAGGACAGCCCCACGAGCAACCCCGCGGAGGCCAGACCAATCGCGACGTACAAGGCCAGAACGCCGAGATCGTTGATGCGCTGCGACGACGGACCTGAACCGCCGATCGTTCTCAATACACCCGCGGTCACCAGCAGTACAAGCGAAGCAACGCCGAGCCCGCCAAGCAGCGGGTACATGGACAGACGACGAGTCCGGGCTTTGTTCGATTCGGAAGGA
>CAYMXF010000633.1:0-1624 GCA_964393935.1 uncultured Planctomycetaceae bacterium | reverse complement strand
CTCGCAACTATTGGGTCTGGCGCTGATCCAGAAGATCGTGAACATCAAGGTATGAAGGAAATAAGGAATTACGAATTACGAATTACGAATGGCCCGTTCGCGGCGTCCGGCGCGCGAACCGCCCTGCCTTCATTTCGTCATTCGTCATTCGTCATTCGTCATTGGGAACTCTAATGGAATGGTTCATCCTAGTCGCAATGCTCCTCGTAGCCATCGGGCTCGTGCTTTACTCCTTCCTGCCCGCTCGCCGGCAGAAGGCAGAGACCATCCTGCGTCGGACCGCCGGCCTTACGGGCGATGAGGACCGGGCATCGCTTGCGGCCAAGGCAAAACTACGGGCCGGCTCACCCTCGGTCCTGGAAATGGCGGCGCCCTTCCTGTCGAAGCCGGTGATGCCCAAGAACGCCGAGCAGCATTCGACCCTGAAGGCCAAACTGGCCAGCGCCGGCTTTCGCAAGGAATCGGCGCCGATCGTCTTTCTGTCGACGAAGACGCTGGGCGCCGTCGTGCTCGGTCTGTCGGCGCTGCTCTATGCCCTCGGCGCGGACAGGGAGTTCAACGACACCGTCTATTTCGTCGTCGGCGGCCTGGGAGCGGGCTTCATGCTGCCGAACCTGTGGCTGGGTCAGGCGATCAGCAAGCGCGTCGAAGCCATCCGCAACGGTCTGCCGGACTCGCTGGATCTGATGGTCGTGGCGGTGGAAAGCGGGCTCGGACTGGATGCAACACTGCTCCGCGTCGCCGATGAAATGGCGCACGTTCACCCCGCGCTGGCCGAGGAGATGCAGATCGCCACGGTCGAGACGCAAATGGGCGTCAAGCGAGCCGACTCCTTGACGAAGATGGCGGAACGAGCGGCGGTGCCGGAGATGCGGGCGCTGGTCGCGGTGATCACCCAGGCGGAAAAGCTCGGCACGAGCGTCGCCAAGGCCCTTCGCAATCAGGCCGACAGCCTGCGCACCAAGCGCCGTCAGAAGGCCGAGGAGCGCGCCCAGAAGACCGCGGTGAAACTCTTGATCCCGCTGATCCTCTTTATCTTCCCGGCGATCTTCGTGGTCCTCGCCGGCCCCGCCGCGATCCACCTCATGCACACGTTCGGCGGCGGCGGAATCAGCAAGTAGCGCCGGGGAGGCTTGGGGACGGCTGTAGGCTTTAGGCTGTAGGCTACAGTCCGCAGTCCGCAGTCCGCAGTCCGCGGGGAGCAGTCTCCTGATCCCCGATTGCAACTCAGGGAAATGCGCGATCCGGGTCGGCGTAGACGGTCGGTCCCGTCATGTTCTCGATTTTCTTTTGCTCGACGAGTGCCGGTGGATCGGCCGTTGTTACGGCGCGGGGAAAGCGATTGCCCAGGATCGTGTCCACATGGCCGTCGGCGAAGGCGACGTTCGCTAGTCCATCCGTGCGGTTGAGGCCGGGATGGCGGTATCCGATCCGGCTGTTGGCGTCGCCCATCCGCGTCACCTGCTGCCGGCCCATGTAGATGCCGTCGGAGAGGACGATCAAGCGGGTGGAGACGTTGCTATTCGTGCGATGCAGGCGGATGTATTCGCCCCGGTTGTCCGGACCCAGACCGACGGACGCCGTGTAATGCAGGTCCGAGGCGACGATGCTGGCGGGGGCGCTG
>CAYMXF010000632.1:0-1627 GCA_964393935.1 uncultured Planctomycetaceae bacterium | reverse complement strand
CGCTCTTGGCAAGCTACCCGAACCGGAACTCACCCACAGATTCTACTGACGAGGCGGGAAATAAGGAGGCAAAGACGGACTGGATGCACAAACTGAACGAGTCACGCAAGATCGTCATGCACGGAACTAAGCAGCAGACCGTCACCTTTGAGCAGCTTGCCCAGTTGCGTGCGTACGAGCAAACGCTGGCAGAGAAGCTTGCTGACCAAGAAGGCGATTCCGAGTGATGATTCTACGAGTGCCGATCGGATGCGGGAGCAATTTGTGACTCTACCCATGAGTTCAAGAAGGCCAGACAGTTTTTCTCAGCAGAATCGTGCCAGACCGTTCTTGAAGTGGCCGGGTGGAAAGCGTTGGCTGACCCGCTACCTGCCGGACCTACTCAAGGGTCGCACTTATACGACGTACTTCGAACCATTCCTCGGCGGGGGAGCTCTCTTCTTTGCCCTTGAGCCGCCCAGGGCCGTACTGTCCGATATCAACGGCGACCTGATCAATACTTATATTCAAGTCAGGCATAGGCCACATCAGCTAGTCCGCCGGCTCAAGGCGCTACCGGTGAACAACACCACGTACGATCGGTTCCGGAATCTAAGCCCAAAGCGACAGGTTGACCGGGCAGTTCGGTTCTTGTATCTTAATCGTACCGCTTTTGCCGGTATGTATCGCTTGAATCAAAAGGGCTCGTTTAATGTGCCATTCGGCGGCGGACAGCGCACACCGGAACCGCTGTGGAATGAGGACCTCTTGGTTAACGCATCGAAGGCTCTCAAGGGTGCCGAGTTGCGAAGCATTGATTTTGAGCAACTACTGACCGAAGCTGGCGCCGGAGATTTTGTGTATTGTGATCCTACGTATACAGTCGCTCATAACAATAACGGGTTCGTGCGATACAACGAGCGCAACTTTAGCTGGGATGATCAGAAGCGACTTGCGGATACCTGCCGGCGGCTCGCCGGGGAAGGTGCGACCGTCCTAGTCAGCAACGCGGATCACGACGACGTTGTCCGTCTTTACCGAGGTTCCAGAGTTTATCGGCTGGATCGAATGAGTGTACTGTGTCCTGATTCGGAGAAACGGAGACCGACAACGGAGCTCCTCTTGTTGTTCGAGCCCCGGCACGTTAAGGGTGTTTCTAAACAGCGTTCGAAGACCAGTCGGCCGTGAAACGCCCTTACCGGAAAGTGGCACGGCTCAGCCGACTACTGTCGCGAAATCCCCATCCCGCCAAGGAGACGCCGCGGAAGTTCTGTTGCTTTACCTGGTTTCGGGAGTCCGATCTCGTAGAACGCCGGATCCGGGGAGCCTAGGGTCTGCGCCACTTCCCCGACCTCCGCCGGGCATTCGAGGCTCCGCTCAACGCAGACGCGATCAAGGTCCAGACTGTGTTCGAGCGCGCTGGCTTGGAACCGTGGTATTGACGGTATGTCCGGCACAACGCGAAAACTCGACCGCCTGGGGACAGCGACGCGGGCAGCCACGCGGGGCTGTGGGGCGGTTCGCGACCCGCGCCGCCGTGGGAATGCGAAGCGCCGCGGATTCTCCTCGCGCCACGGACCTTCAGGCCGCGTTGCGGACTTCTACGGTCATCTGCTTGCCCAGAGCCGCCAGGGCAGCCTGGATCTTT
>CAYMXF010000631.1:0-1634 GCA_964393935.1 uncultured Planctomycetaceae bacterium | reverse complement strand
GTTAGAACATGCGCAAACATATCCTTGGGCTGAAATTGGTCAGGGTTCGTTAATCCGTCGTACCCAATGGTTCTGATCTTCTCCGCGGCGAACCACACCGTGTGCGAATAATCGACGCCCCGCTTTTCATAATGTGAAAAAGAAAGACCAATAGGAATCCTAAGCGGTATCCGCAGCGTGTTCTCAAGAATCAGGCGAATTACGCCGAGCCCTGCTCGCCGCAATGCAAATGGATCCTTCGAACCAGTCGGCGCCTCACCGATGGCAAAGAACCCAACTAGGCTATCGATCTTGTCCGCCAGCGCCACGGCGACCGAGATGGGCGCGGTCGGGCAGCGGTCGTTAGGACCGAGCGGCGAGTAGTGATCGCGGATCGCGTCGGCAACGTCGGGCTTCTCGCCCTGCTGCAGCGCGTAATAACGGCCCATGATTCCTTGTAGCTCGGGAAACTCGCCGATCATGCCCGAGGAGAGGTCTGCTTTGCACAGGTGCGCCGCGCTGCGAACGCGATCGACGTCGGCGCCTGGGATGAACGGCACGAGCTCGGCGGCAAGCGTCTCCAGTCGCTGCACCTTGTCCGCCATCGTGCCGAGCTTGGCGTGGAAGACGCGTGACGCCAGCGCCGGTACGCGCCCCTCAAGCTTCACCTCGCGGTCCCGGTCCCAGAAGAACTTGGCGTCCGAGAGGCGCGCGCGAAGCACGCGCTCGTTGCCGTGGACGACGGCCACGCCTCGGTCCGTGGTCTCGCGGTTGGCGATGACGATGAACTTTGGCGCCAGCGCGCCATCGGGCTTAAGCAGCGCGAAGTATTTTTGGTTCGCGCGCATCGTCGTGGCGAGGACTTCCGGCGGCAGGCTCATATACTCGGCATCGATCGTGCCGACCAGCGGCACCGGCCTTTCGACGAGGCCAGTCACTTCGTCGAGCAGTCCTGGATCATTTTTGACCTTGAGACCCTCGCCCGTCGCTGCGTCCTCTACGCCCTTGCGGATGATTTCGCGCCGCTCATTCTGATCGATGATTACGAAACGCTCGCGCAGCTTCGCCTTGTAATCGGCAAAGCTCGAAACGGCGACTTCGCCCGGCGCCATGAAACGATGACCGTGTGTTCGATTATTTGCGACGAGCGACAGTCGATCGTTGACATCGGGAACATGTCTTAGGTCGTACTCCAAAACCAGCGGTACGCCATCAAATACCGCAAGGATATTGTGCAGTGGTCGCACCCATGTTTGCGTCGTGTTGGTCCAACGCATCGATTTGGGCCAAGGGAACTGCGTGATCGCGTCGTCGATTACATCAACGAGGACACGCGCGGTTGCTTTACCCGACGCGATAAACACCGCAAACCAATAGTCCGCGTTTCCAATTTTTCGCTTCTCGCATTGATCCAGGGACGAAAGACCAGCGGCCTTTAGAAAGCCCTGAACCGCATTCTCCGGAGCGCCGACGCGTGGACCTTTTTTCTCCAGATTTTGGTCGGATTGTTTGAGCGGCAGTCCATCGACCACGAGTGCGAGCCGCCGGGGCGTCACATAAGCTTCGGCGTTTGTGAACGATAGCCCCGCTTCCTTGAGCTTGTCCGTCACAAGCCGCTTCAAATCTTCGGCCGCGCGGAGTTGCATGCGCGCCGG
>CAYMXF010000630.1:0-1635 GCA_964393935.1 uncultured Planctomycetaceae bacterium | reverse complement strand
AGGAAATACCGGCCATCGACCTGGGCGATGTCATAGACGCGGCAGACGTTGGGATGGGCGATCTGGCGGGCGACCCGCACCTCTTTACGAAAGTGCTCCAGCCGGCGCGGATCGGCGGCGAACTCAGGCGGCAAGAACTTCAAAGCAACCGACTGGCCAAGCTCCAGGTCGTCCGCCCGATAGACTTCGCCCATGCCGCCCTTGCCTAGCATGCTGACGACGCGGTATCGCCCCGCGAGCATCGTGCCCGGCAGGAATTGACCGTGTGGAATCAGATCGGAATCGGGGGCACTCTCGGCCCTCTTGGTGGGCATGCCGGCGAGCGAAACCGCCTGAGCCTCCCGACCGGTCAGTGTGCCCCGATCCGGCCCCACGACCGCGCTGCAGTATGGGCAGAGTCGGCTGTCTGAAGGAATCTGCCGCGAACACGTGGTGCAGTAGAGCATCATGACTCTCTGTCGGTGTCGCTGGGCATCGCTCGGTATCGACGCGCCGCCTCCAGACATTCCAGTTCCGCTCCGTGCGGAGGGACCTTCCAATGGGCCTCTAGTTTCCAAGTTGCGTAGTCATGGCGCCCTGACGGACTCTGCGTAGAAGCTCTTCACTCGAAGCGGCCTTCGGATCGTCCTCGGCGGAATACACGATCGCCGTATCGCCGATTCGAATCACGTCGCCGGCGGTTAGCGGAGCTTCGGCCGTGATTCGGTTTCCATTCACGTACACGCCGTTGGAACTCTGAAAGTCAATCGCCGCATGGCTGTTGGCATCCGCCAGCCTCTTGATTTGCAGATGCATGCGGGACAAACGGGGGTCGAGAATCTGAAACGTACAGCTATGATCCCGGCCAACCATGACAAGATTCGCCTGACCGAGCGCGAACGTCTTGCCCTTCTCCGGTCCGTCAATCACGATGAGTGATGCCATGATCCGACTCCGCAAGCACTTCGATTATACATCCGACAACGACACTCAAGCGACCCGAAACGCATCCTAACCGAAATGTTACGGCAGCACGCAGGCAAAGCAAGATGGCTGAAGTGGCAGATCAACCTCGCCTGGCCGGGGACTTGGCGCTCGCCTGCTGGGTGGATCGTACATCGAATGATACGGAGAGGGTTGCGCGCCGACGGCGTTTTACGAGGTCGGCGTCAGCGCATGCGCCTGTATCCGTCAAGAACAGATCATCAAAAGCAGCTCTCCGTATTGGGAATAAAGCACCCACGACATTTTGGCCCCTCGTTGGCGGACCAGCGGGCTCCGGCGAACTCCGTCGAGCCGTCGCGGCCCTGATTACGGCCCCATCTTGGCGAGGACGGCGTCGAGGTCGCGCTGGCTGACGTCGAGCAGTTGCAGGGCGTAGTTCTTGTTGTGGATGCCGTTGCCGGATTTGACGAAGTGGAGGTTCGCCTTGGCGTCGTCGATCTTTTTGACGAGGTCCGGCGCGACCAGGTGACCGGCGGCGTGGAGTTCCCGCTCGCGTGACTCTGCGCGGCTGACCGACGCCTCCAGTTCCTTGACGGAGGCCTGAATCTCACTCATCCACTGATCGAACAGCTTGCGATAGTCGTCGCCGTGGCACGTCACGCAGGTCGCCTGCGTCGCCTCGATGAGCGGCGCTCCCTTGAAGTCGGTCCC
>CAYMXF010000629.1:0-1636 GCA_964393935.1 uncultured Planctomycetaceae bacterium | reverse complement strand
CGAAACCGTTCGACGCGGACTTGACCTCAAAGCGACCGTCGCGGCCGAGCAGGTCAGTCAACATGTCCACGATCGCCGGGTCGTCGTCGACGATCAGCACGCGCCGTTTGCCCGATTCGAGGTTTTCGATCGGGATGCTGTTGTCCTTCATGAAGGCGACCAGCTCGGCTCGCGGCACGCGGCGGAACTTGGAGCCGGGCACGCGGAAGCCCTTGAGCCGGCCGCTGTCGAAACAGCGAATGACGGTCTGCTGACTGATCTTGCAGATATCCGCGACTTCGCCGGTGGTGAAAACCGCCTTCATGCGCCACTCTCGAATCGGGCCTCGGGTTAGAGTCCCGATCTCGGCCTCGCCATTCTCTATTTTCGGTCTTAGGCGCATCCTACCCAGAACCCCCAGATTAACAAGGCCACAAGTCTATCGTATACGCGGCGGGGCGACTTCAGGCCATTCGCAGGCTGTGATCGGACCACAACTTCGACTCTCGATATTGCCGAGGGGTCTATACTACGCGCCCTATGAAAGCCCTCATCTATGACGTGACGCCCATTCGGTGGATGCTCTGTAAGGTGGCGGGATTCCTGACGAAACGGGCCTATTACGGAGCGATCTCGGGGTTGAGGCTCGTTGATCGGCTGGCGCCGGAACTGCCCGGGCCGGAGTGGGTGCGGCTGCGGACCAGGCTTGGCGGAATCTGCGGAACCGACCTGGCCCTTATCACGCTTCGCCAGCACCCCGCAACGATCCTTCAAGCGTTCGCGAGCTTCCCGGCGGTGCTCGGACATGAAAACGTTGCGACGATCGACAAAGTCGGCGGCCAGGTGCGAAGCTGGTCCGTCGGTCAGCGGGTGTGCGTCGAGCCGGCGCTGGGTTGCGAGGCCCGGGACTGTCATCCGCCATGCCGGCAGTGCGCGGCGGGGCGATCCTCGCTGTGCGAACGCGCCGCCGTGAACGGTCTTCCACCGAGGGCGTTGATCGGACTTAACACAAAAACCGGCGGTAGTTGGGCCGAATTCTTCGTGGCCCATCAGTCGCAGCTTCACGCCGTCGATGATTCGGTGAGCGATGACGCGGCGGTGTTGTTGGACCCGATTGCGTCGGCGGCCCACGCCGTAATGCGCCGGCGGCCGAAGCCCGGCGAATCCATTCTCGTCTGCGGCTCGGGGATTATCGCGCTGGGCGTCGTTGCGACGCTCCGCTGCCTTGGCCACGACAACCCCGTCACGGTCCTTGCTCGGCACCCTTTTCAGGCCGAACTGGCCGGCAAGCTCGGGGCGACCTCCACGCTTCGCGCGCCACGCGGAGCCAAAAATGTCGAGCGTTACGACGCGGTCGCCGAGCGGATCGGCGGTAGACGACTGGCAGGGCGATTCGGCAACCAAGCGATGGTCGGCGGTTTTGATGTGACGTTCGATTGCATCGGCACCGGCACAAGTTTGACGGACGCGATGAAGTGGACGCGCAGCCGCGGTACGGTCGTGCTCGTCGGCACGAGCGGCATCACGCTCGTCGATACAACGCCGTTGTGGTTCGACGAGCTACAAGTGATCGGGGCGAATGGCCGGCAGATCGAATGTGACGGCGAGCGGCCGATTCATACCTACGACCTCGTTCTTGAATGGCTGCGCTCAGGAC
>CAYMXF010000628.1:0-1638 GCA_964393935.1 uncultured Planctomycetaceae bacterium | reverse complement strand
AATGACTGGATGTCAGCGGCGTCGAGCATGGTGTCGCCGTTGGTGTCGGCGGCGCAGACTGAGCAAGGCGAAGCGACTTCGAGAAGAGTGTCCACGAAGGGCCCAACGTCGTCGAACGATACGACCTGGTCGCAGTTCGCATCGGCGGCGACGCACGGCGGCACGATGACTTCGCCGACCAGCGTAAGGACGAGGTCGACGGTCGGTTGTGCGCCGGGCAGATCCTGATCAGAGAGGCTGATCGTGTAGGTCGCCGAGTAGCTTCCGAGAGCGGTCGAGTCGAGCGATGCGGTGAAGTTCTGATTCGAGCCGGCCGTGAGATTGCTGAACGGGGCGAGGTCGGTCGTCAGAATCGACGTGTCGCCTGCGCCGGCGATCGAATCCAAATCGAGCCCGGCCGTGAAGTCCGGGGACGAATCCAAGTTGTAGATCGTGAAGTTGAGGGCGTGCAGCCCGGTGCCGACGGTCACGCTGCCGAAGTCGATCGTGACGGCGTTTTGGGCCGCCGGGTTGTCGAACGATGCGTCGGCATGGTCCAGCACGCGGAGCGTGACGTCGGCGACGTCGGTACCGTCGGCCGATCCTTGGCCCGTGCCTAATGAAGTAAGGTCGGTGTTGTCGACCGTGAGGCTGCCCGTCTTGAGGCCGACACTTGCCGTCGTCGTCGCCAGTCCAATGGAGATTGAGCGGCTCTGTACTCCGCCGAGGAAAGTCTGGCGTAGACCGGCTGATGTCGAGGACGCCAAACCGGTCAGAACCACGTCGTAGGTTGTCGGGTTGGCGCCCGATTTGTTGAGCGTGACGGTCTGCGAACCGGGCAGCGGGCCATCCTTGATGACGTCGCCCAGATCGACGGCGACGGACGAAGCCCCGTCGCCCGGTTCGATCGCGCCGAGGTAGAGCCGAGAGTCGTTGGGGGTCGGGCCCCAAATGGCCCAGACGTATTCGGGATGGTCGATGAACGGATTGCGATTCTGTTGAAAGGTCACGCCTAGATAGGTGTTTTGAAAGATGATGTGGTTCCGCTGTTGCTCGCTTGTCTCAACCGGGTCGGAGAAGTGCCAGTTGATGAGCGTGGAGAGCTTGCCCATGTTGTTGTTGGCGGTGGTGATCTGCGCTACGTCATCCGTGAGCGCGAGGTTCCGCACAAAGCCGTCCGAACCGTCGCCCTCATAGCGCGTATCCAAATAGAACATCGAGCGTGCAAGGTCGCCTTTTTCGATCGGGCGGGCCTCCCAGGAGTCGGCGTCGTCGCGGCACAGCGGGGCCTCGGGGTGGGCCGGGAGTGTTCCGCCGTCGTCATAGTACTTGTTGCCTCGATCGCTGTTCACATCGACATCGCAGGGCCGCAGATTGAACAGGTCGCCGTAAGCGGGATTGGTATCGTCGATGCCGTAGCTGTTGGGCCAGAGATGCTCGGTGTTGGCCGCGCCGGCGGGGAACTCTGTCTTGGCGATGGAGACGCCGGAATAGACTTCAAGGACGTTCGCGGAGTTGACCGGGTCCTCGTCGAGAATTTCGATTCTGGTTGCGCGATTCGAATAGGAGATCGAGTTGTGCCCGTCGATGATGGCGTTCAGGGCGGCCTTGAGCGGCGCGCCGGTCAGGCCGACGGCGGAATCGTAGTAGCCGGCCGGT
>CAYMXF010000627.1:0-1640 GCA_964393935.1 uncultured Planctomycetaceae bacterium | reverse complement strand
GGCTGGCTGGGCCGCGTCTTGAGCAGCCATCCGGTCACCAGTACGGACGGATCGGCGACGGAATCGGTGCCGAGCACCAGCCGCATCTTCGGCGCTTCGGAGATCACGAAGCCCTGCGCCGACGTGATCGCCGTGTCGCCGTCGGCGCCGTTAATGACCATCGGCAGACCGGCCGCATAGATCGACAAGTCAGGCGTTTCGTCGAGGAGGCGATTTCGTTGCCCGGCGGTTTGCGGATTGGAGGGAGGCGGGCGCAGCGAGCCGTCGCGCCGCGTGTACGTTCGCGTGGCGATCCGTCGCGTGCGGATCACCAACTCGCCGTTCTTGTCGAAGCAGAAGGCCGCCCACGTGAAGTTGTCGATATTTCGTTCGCCGCCGTCGGCCGCCGTCGGCCGCGATGGCGGCACGTCTGCATAGTCGATCGGATGGACCGCCGCAAGCGGACGACCGTTCGAACCCGTCGGCAACCGAGCGCCGGAATCCAGAACAGGAGCGTAGGCGTAGCCGTCGGATAGCGGCGGGGCCGTCCCTTCCGAAAGCGGGCTGAACGATCCGCCGAACGGCGGCGGGTTGACATGCCAGATCTCAAAGCGGCCGTTAAACGGGTTGATGACGAGCAGGGTCTCGACGTGGTTGGCGACGGCGTAGCCGCGCGCGATCTTGGCGTACGTCAGCACGGCGTTCTTCGCCTGCGCCAGGATGTTGCTCTCGGTGATTTTCCGGAACCCCAACGCGCTGAGCGTCACCAGGACCGAGATGATCGCCACGGAGACGAGCATTTCGATGAACGTGAACGCGCGCCGGCACCGATGAAGGGCCCTCCATCGGCCTTGCGTTGCGATCCTCGAATGTTGCGGCGTTACTTTCATCACTTTGCTCTTAGGGCGAAATCACGACGTTGTCCTCGGCGTCCTCTTTTTCAGGTTGCGTCGGATTTTGCTTCCAGACATTTCCGAATTTCTTGTTCGGCCCGGCGGATTCCAGCACAAAACCTTCGGCGCGCCGAAAGTTGGCGACGTTCGTCGGGTCGTCGGTCAGCACAGCGCTCCAACCACGATGACTCGTCGGATCGGCGTCGCGCCAAACCCAGAAGTACCGCAGCGGCGTGCCCCAGGGGTCGACCAGGACCTCGCGCGGCTTTGCCCCCGTGATGGGCGGGATGGTCGGATAGAGCGGGTTGGTCTCCGTGGGATCGACCTTGCGGACATCCCGGAGGTTCGCGCCGTCGCGATCTTTCAGAAAAGGACCCTTTCCGGAGGAAGCTGTCAAGGCGTAGGCCAACGATTCATTGTCGCGTAAGGCAACATTGGGCTGAGCCGTGTCGTGCACCATGGCGAAGTCGCGCGTGTTATTAAAGATCGCCACCATGTTGAACCGCGACGTGGAAAAGAGGCTGCCTGGGATGAAGTGCGGCCAACCTTTTTCTGCCGTGACCTCAACTTTGTTGGTCAGAGTGCTGAATTCTGTCCATCGCGGCCAGAAACTTGCGTATTGATCGATCGCCGTGGCGACGAGCGCGAGCTGCTGCTTGGCCGTCGCGCCGAGGCGGGAGTTGCGAACGACGCGGCTGCTGACGAGGATCGCGCCGGACAGGATGACGAAGATGGCCATCGCCGCCAGCAATTCCATGAGCGTCCAGC
>CAYMXF010000626.1:0-1645 GCA_964393935.1 uncultured Planctomycetaceae bacterium | reverse complement strand
ACCTACGACGAGACCAACCGCCGCGTGCGACCGGACCGGATCCTCCGCACGATCCGCAAGGCGGGCGGCAAGGCGCTGATCGGTCTCGTCGGCGTCCAGTCCAACCAGTTCCCCCACGCCGTCCATCTGGCCCAGCCGTTCCTGGCCGCCGGCCTGCCTGTCTGCATCGGCGGCTTTCACGTGTCCGGCTCCATCGCCATGCTGCCGGACATGCCGGCGGAGATGCGCGAAGCGCAGGAGATGGGAATCTCGTTTTTCGCCGGCGAGGCGGAGGAGGGACGGCTCGACCAGGTGTTCCGCGACGCGTGGAACGGCAGGCTCGCGCCGCTCTACAATCACATGGACGACCTCCCCTCCTTGCAGGGAGAGCCGCCGCCGATCCTGCCGCGCACGCACGTTCGGCGGACCTCGGGGTCGCTCACGACCGTCGATCTTGGCCGCGGCTGTCCGTTCCAGTGCTCCTTTTGCACCATCATCAACGTTCAGGGCCGCAAGAGCCGGTTCCGCTCGCCCGACGACCTCGAACGGGCGATCCGGGACAATTACGCCCAGGGCATCAAGCGATTTTTCATCACCGACGACAATTTCGCCCGCAACCGCGACTGGGAAGCCCTCTTCGACCGCCTGATCAAACTGCGGGTCGAGGAAGGCATGGACCTCGGCTTCACCATTCAGGTCGACACGCAGTGCCACAAGATTCCGAACTTCATCGAGAAGGCGACCAAGGCCGGCGCCGGCCGCGTCTTCCTCGGGCTGGAGAACATCAATCCGGACAATCTCATCGCCGCCAAGAAGCGCCAGAACAAGATCACCGAATACCGGGTGATGTTGCAGAAATGGCGTGAGCATGGCGCCCTGACCTACGCCGGCTATATCCTCGGCTTTCCCGGCGATACCAAGGCATCGATCCTCCGCGACATCGAGATCATCAAGCGCGAACTGCCGCTCGACATCCTGGAGTTCTTCTTCCTGACCCCGCTCCCGGGCTCGGAGGACCACCGGACGCTCCTGGGCAAGGGCATCTGGATGGACCCCGACCTGAACAAATTCGACCTCAATCACCGCGTCTGGCATCATTCGAAAATGTCGGACACGGAATGGGAAGAGGCCTATCGCGCGGCGTGGGATTCGTACTATTCGCCCGAGCATGTCCGCACCATTCTCCGCCGTGCGGCCACCACCCGGCTTCGCTATCTGAAATCGGTGCTCTCGTCGATTCTCTGGTTCAACATCATGATCCCCTACGAGAACCTCCACCCCCTCGAAGGCGGCGCGGTGCGGTTGAAGTTCCGGCGGGATCGCCGGCCCGGAATGCCGCTCGAGAGCCCGTGGGTGTTCTATCCGCGGCTGCTGCGAGAGAGCGTCGTCAAGGCCCACGGGTATTGGTCGGTGTACCGGCGCTTCCGGGCGATCATGAACGAAGTCCGCAACGCGCCCGACCGGGCGACCTACACCGATCTGGCGATCGCTCCGGTCCAGGATCAAGACTTCGACACCCTGGACCTCTACCACGAGACGAGCGGAGGCGAGGCCGCCCTGGCCCGCACGCATCGCGGCGATGCGGCCCGGGCCGGAACGTCCACCCCGGCCGCTCGCCAGGGCACGGCAGAGCGGGCAGCCGTCTAACGCGAAGAGATCGCCGAGG
>CAYMXF010000625.1:0-1645 GCA_964393935.1 uncultured Planctomycetaceae bacterium | reverse complement strand
GCGAGCCGGTCACGCGCTCGATCTCGCTCCGCACCAAGCCCGGCATCTTCTTGGCCAGCGCCAGGTGCGTTTCGAAATAATGTTTCTCAAAACCCGCCGGGTCCTCCGGCTTGCTATACACGGCCACGAGTTTCACCATGATCTTGCTCCGTTCTTCATCGGTCCGCATCGCGGACCTTGCAATTCCTCAACTCAAGCCTCAGGTCTCACACCTCCAGCCCACTCGCGGGAACATCAAAACTCTACTCGATGCCCTCGTGACACGCTAGAACGGGCCGACACCTCAACCTCGTCCCGCCTACTGCGCGCTGCATCCACCGGCTATACTCCCGTGACATGATCGTAGCATTGGCACAGACGAACCCGATCGTCGGCGACATCGCCGGCAACTGCGAAATGATCCGATCCTTCGCCGCCAAGGCAGCCGCCGCCCGCGCGCACCTCGTCGTCTTTCCCGAGCTGGCCGTCTGCGGTTATCCGCCCAAGGACTTGGTCCTCAAACCGCGCTTCGTCGCCGCCAATCAAGCCGCCGTGGAGGAACTCGCCGCACAGACGCGCGACGGCCCCGCGCTGCTCGTCGGTCACGTCCGCCGCAACGACGCACCCATCGGCCGTAGCCTGCGAAACGCCCTCGCCTTGCTTAGCGGTGGAAAGATCGCCGGCATCTTCCACAAATCGCTCCTGCCGACCTACGACGTCTTCGACGAGCATCGCTATTTCGAGCCCGCCGAACGCGCGGGCATCGCCACACTCGACTTTAGCGGCCAGGTTGTCCGCCTCGGCATCACGATCTGCGAAGATCTCTGGAATGACAAGCGAATCTTCGAGCGGCCGCTCTACCACCGCAATCCGATCGACGAACTCAAACGGGCCGGCGCCGAGATCATCGTCAACGCCTCCGCATCGCCCTTCGTCGTCGATAAGCAGGCGTTCCGCGAGCGCCTTCTCGGCGGTCAGGCGGCCGCCACCGGCCTACCCGTCGTCGTCGTCAATCAAGTCGGCGGCAACGACGAACTCGTCTTCGACGGCGCAAGCTGCGTCTTCGACAGCACGGGCCGCCTCGCCTCCCGCTCGAAGGCATTCGACGAAGACCTGCTCATCGTCGATCTCGGCGACACCGCCGCCGCGCGCTGCGAGCCTTACCCCGATCGCATCGAATCCGTCTGGCAGGCCCTCGTCCTTGGCACGCGCGACTATGTGCGTAAGTGCGGCTTCACCGACGTCATCATCGGCCTTTCCGGCGGCATCGACTCCGCAATCACTGCCGCCATCGCCGCCGCCGCGATTTCCCCCGCGCGCGTTCACGGCATCGCCATGCCCTCGCGATACAGCAGCGACCACAGCCTGCGCGACGCCGAGGCGCTGGCGAAGAACCTCGGCATCGATTACCGCGTCGTCTCCATCGAGAGCATGCACGCGGCCTTCGAGAAAGACCTGACGCCGCTCTTCGACGGCCGCCCGCCCGACACGACAGAGGAAAACGTCCAGGCCCGCATTCGCGGCAACATCCTGATGAGCCTGTCCAACAAATTCGGCTGGCTTCTTCTTACGACGGGGAATAAAAGCGAACTGGCCGTCGGCTACTGCACCCTCTACGGCGACATGTGCGGCGGCCTCGCGGTCATCAGCGACGTGCCCAAGACGA
>CAYMXF010000624.1:0-1652 GCA_964393935.1 uncultured Planctomycetaceae bacterium | reverse complement strand
GAAAACGCCTTTGAGTTCGACGCCGTTGATAAAAACCATCGGCGTGTAGTGAAGCCCCAGCCAGATGCCCTGCTGAATGTCGGATTTCACCAAATCTTCCGTGACCTTGCTCATCATCGTCGTGTTAAATTGGTTCTCTTCCTCCTGGCTATAACCCAGCTCCTTCAAGCCCTTGGAGAATTCAACGTTTGTGAACGCGCCGCGGTGATTAAAAAGCCAATCATGCATCTGCCAGAAACCGTCGTTACCGCGCAGGATCCCGGCCGTCTCCGCCGCCCGGGCCGCCCAGCAGGCGTTCGGGTGCATGTTGTTCTCCGGCTTGAAGTTCGGATTGCAATCCGAGCACATCGGAAAGTGCTTCACGGATAGGGAGACGTCGGTGCGCCGTTCCAGGATGGTGTGAACGTCGCGTTCGGTCCGAAGGCAATCGGAGCACTGATAATCTGTCAGTATCACGATACGGATCGCCGCCTTCTCGGGACCGCGGCGGTAGCGCCCGGTGAAGCCGCCCTTCCAAGGACGATCGAGCGCCGCCTGTGTCGTGACCGACGTCGTGCCGGTGGAGGGTTTCGGCGCCTGGCCGCCGGCGGATGACTTTATGATCTCCTTCGTCGAGGCGGCCAGTTCCGTTTCCTGCTTTTGCTGAGTCACCTTCGTCTCTCGTTCGCGAATGGCGCCGAGCGCCGCCGAGGCCAGCAGAAACACGATGGCAACCGTCGCGATCGGCCGCCAGATAGAAACCGGCGAGCTGCTGCAACGTTCGAGGATGACCCAAAAAGCGAAGTTCGCCGCGTGCGCGGCCAGGCAGTACAGGCACAGGTGTTTCTCGACGATGAGCACGATGACATATAACACGGAGAGCAATACGCCGAGCCGTACGAGATAGCGCAGCGGCGCGGCCACGCCGCCCTTTGAACCCAACCAGGCGATCAAGAGTCCCAGGAAGTAGGCAAGCCCGACGAAGGAAATCGGCCACTGGGTCCTCGGCACCTTGCCCCACACGCTCGCCGCGGCCTCCGCGCAGGCCCCGCCGGCTCGGCAGCCGGGCAGGCTGATTCCGCCCAAGTGGCCCAAGACCAAGAGAAGCGTGCAGACGACCGCGACGAGGAGAAAGACGACGCCGGCGGCGTAGTAGCCGTCCGGGACGGCTAAAGCCTTGGTTGTGGGATGGGCGGCGTCATCCACGGTGGCTGATTTTTCTCGCTGTATATATTGTTTAGCCATGACTCACCAGCAGCCTCCACCGGTTTGATCTGATTCAACCTATCGTATCCATGAATATACCGGATGATGAGTCGGCGGGCCACGCCGGACTCCCATCCAACGGGCTCGATCGGGCCTCGGAGCCATGGCCGCCGGTCGATTGTTACAGATTGTTTACACGACTACAATTCCGCCGACAGCAGAGTGGGCCAGGCGGTCGCTCGGGGGCCTCGCGCTCCCGGGAGGAAAGTCCGAACTGGACAGGGCGCGGTGATGGCTAACGGCCACCGGCAGCGATGCCAGGGAAAGTGCCACAGAAAATACACCGCCGATGGACGGCGTCCTCGCGGGCGACGTCTCAGGCAAGGGTGAAATGGTGCGGTAAGAGCGCACCGCGCGGCCGGCGACGGTCGCGGCAAGGTAAACCCCACCGCCAGCAAGCCCACGTA
>CAYMXF010000623.1:0-1658 GCA_964393935.1 uncultured Planctomycetaceae bacterium | reverse complement strand
ATCCAGCAGGGCGCCGATCAGCTCCAGGGGGCCGACCCATCCGCCTTGCAAGGCGCTCTCGATCCATCGCAGCAACTTCAAGACCCGTCAAAAAATCCGAATCAATCGCCCGACCCAAATACGGAAAGCCCTCAGTCCGAGGAAGATGCCCTGGCCCAGCTCGAGAAGGAGTTGGCCAATAATTCCGATCTCAGCGAGGAAGAGAAGGAAGAAATCCGCCGCTCGTTCCGCGAAAGCCAGTCCAGCCAAGATCAAGGCGGCACGAAATCTCCCTCCTAATCCGCCCCGACCGGGCTAAAAATCATGCCTTGGGGATGGCTCGGGCGACAAGTCCCCGCGGCTGCAAATCTTAATGCTGTAGGGCTTTAAGGAAGGTTTGTTCGTTATTTCGCGCTAGGCCCTTCATGCGACGATCCCCGCCTGAAGGGGTACAAGGGATCGGGTCTGCAAGACAGATATACCTGGATACGTCCCGGCAGGACGACAGGATGAAAACGACGAGCGGAGCGATCTTTGAACCGTGGAGTGTCCCGGTGGGGGGAGGGTGCCGCTTTGCGCGCCGCCGATCGCCCTTGCCGCGTCGGGCCGCCGCCCTATTGGAAGTCGTCATCTCGCTTTCCATTCTCCTCGTGGCCATGTCCGCGATCGGAGTCGCCTTTCGCACCGGTCTTTTTCACGTCGAACACGCCGAGCGGATGACGCAGGCCACCCTCATGACCGATCGGCTGCTGACCGCCGTGGATTTGGGCATGATCGCCCCCAGCGACCGCGAGCAGACCGGCGTCTTTGCCGGGGAGACGATCTCCGGCATGTCGTGGTCGATGGAAGCGCAGCCGATCGAGGCGATGCCGGGACTCTTTCACGTCCGCGTCTCTATTTTCATGGGCGATCCCGTGGGCAAGGAGGACCAGAAGCAACATCTCCTGACGACGTATGTCCTTCGCGCCGAGCCCCGCAACGTGAACATGGAGACCGACTTCGGCATCCCCGCCGAGCAGTTGGAGTTATTGACCGACGCGATCCCCGGCGGGAAGGAGGTTCTCGATCCCGCGAACTTCAACCCGCGCGACGTCGCGAAGCTCGATCTGGACACGCTTCGTGAAATGCTCCCGATGATCCTTAAGGCGCTCGGCATCGCGCTCAATCCGGGCCAGATGGAGGACGTCTTGCAAGCCGCGCAAAAAGGCGACTTGAGCGGACTTCAGAACATCGCTCAACAAGCCGGCGCGGGAGCGGCTCCAGACGGCGGTCAACAGCTAACCCCGCATCTGTCGACGATTCCCAAGGATCAACTACGTCCTCTTCAAGGCCAGCCGCCCGGCGGCGGGAAGGGACGATGATTCAATCCAATCGGTCCTATTTTGGGTGGCACGGTCTGGCGCAGCCAGGCCGTGGTTTGCGAGCGCCGTCCACGGCCAAGCTTCGCTTGACCTCCCTCGGCATGACCCACCCCATCTCTTCACGACGAACCGCCATGACGCTGATCGAAGTGATCCTGGCGCTCGGCCTGATCACAATGATCGTGGCGACGATGTTCATGTTCTACGATATCTCGCTCCGCACGCGCGATGCCGGTGCCCGGCGAATCGCGGACGGCAACCTCGCCCGCGTGGTCGCCATGAAGATCGCCGGGGAAATCCGTTCGGCGAACGGCTTCT
>CAYMXF010000622.1:0-1666 GCA_964393935.1 uncultured Planctomycetaceae bacterium | reverse complement strand
AGTTTCTCCAGCGTGAGCGAGGGCGGGAGGGTGCCGGGGTTCCAGACTTCCAGCCGGTCAGAGAAAAGCATGACCTGGACGCTGCCGTTGCTAGAGTAATCGCGATGAGCCACAGCGTTGACGATGGCTTCCCTGACAACTTCCGGTGGCATCTCGTATTCCACCGGCGCCTGCGTGCCGTGTTCACGCGTGCCGACCGCGAGGCTGATCTTTGATAAAACGAAATCGACCGCCTGATCCACCAGATCGAAGGCCGTTCCTTTGTAAACCTGATAGGACGGAATCGGTTTGCGGACTTCAGTGCCGTGGAAATGAGCGCACTTAATTTCAGATGAAATCAGGAAGCGCTGGGGCGTGTACCCGAAGAGGAGAATGGCGGCGTGGGTGGGCCGGCCTTTGTTCAGCAGGTTCAAATGCTGGAGCACGTGCTCAGGGGCTGTATCCTCCGCCAGGGGGAATCCACGGGCACGTCGCGCAATCCCCACGAAGCGCCGGATCCTGTCGGCGGAGAGATCGTCCATGCCGGCATCCGGGCAGACGGCGGCGTCGAAGGGACCAACGCGGAGCAGTTCCTTTACGGCCAGGTAGTCCACCAGGCTCGCGTACACGGAAGGGATCAACTCGGCCACAGTGGTGAACCGGCGGCGAATCAACTGCGCGCCCGCCGTTGTGATGAGGTCTCGCATTTTTGGATGGCGGCCTGCGTCGTCCGTGCCCTTGACGAAGACGATGCGCGGCTTGCCAAGCTTAGTGGCCTCGTCGAATTCGCGCTGAGTCGAAGAGATGCCCTCCGCATCTTCCCTGCCGTATTCGTTGCCCAGCAAGGCCAAATAGAGGTCGCAGCGGCGGACTTCATCAAGATAGGCGGCATCGGCGCGGCGGTCGCTTGCAGGGAGGTCCTCGAACAGGAAGACATCAAAAAAGCGGCTCAGCAGGGCATCGCCAAGAAGGTAGGCCTTGAGCGCCTGGCGCTCTTCGACGAACTCCTTTTGCACACTACTGATGAAGATCCGTTGCTTCATGGCGATGATTCGCCGATTTGGGCCAGAACAGCCCTTAGCGCCTTGTCCGTCGCCCGCGCTTCGTCCTCCAGCGCGTCCAACTCCTCCACAATCTCCGCAATCGGCCGGTATTCGTCCGCTTCGCCCGTGTGGATGTAGCGGCTGGGGGAGATGTTGAAGTCGTTCTTCGCAATCTCCTCGCGGCTGACGATGCGCGAGTATTTCTCTACTTCCTGCCACGCGGTGAAGGTGTCGGTGATGCGGCGGATGGCGTCGTCCGGGATGTAGTTCTTCGGATCGCCCTTGGTGAATTCGCGGCTGGCGTTGAGCAGGAAGAATTTTCCCTTTCGCTCGTTCGACTTGGCCCGGTTCAGCACGAGGATGATGCCAGGGGCGGTGGTGTTGTAGAACAGGTTTTCAGGCAGGTAGATGACGCCCTCGATGAGGTCCTGCTCCACGAACCAACGACGCACGTCTTTTTCCTTGTTGGTGTTTGCATTGCCGGAGCCACGAGAGGCGGCGCCGGTGTCGAGCACCACGGCGGCGCGGCCCTGATCTTTAAGGCTGGCGAGGATGTGCTGCACCCAGCCCCAGTCGGCCTTATTGCCTGGAAAGCCCGCGCCCTTGGGGAAGCGGTCGAGTTCGTCGGCGTCGTAGTCCTTTTC
>CAYMXF010000621.1:0-1672 GCA_964393935.1 uncultured Planctomycetaceae bacterium | reverse complement strand
GGCTCATCGCCCCGTTTGCCGGCGCCTTGCTCTATGCGTGGATCGACTGGGGCGTGTTCGCCGTCGGCTTCCTTGTCTCCGGCGTGGGGTTCCTTCTCTTTTTGCGGCTGGCCCACGACGAACCCCTGACCCCTGACCCCTGCCCACTATCCACTATCCACTGACCACTGCCGCGTGGTTCACTCATCCACCAGTGTGAAGTCGTCCGACGTTTGCGGCTCCTCGACCGCCCAACGGACCGCCCGCTCTACCAGATCCTGCTTGAAGCGAACAAAGATCGCCCCGCTGTCTTCCATCGCAGGCGGATGACGGTCGTACTCGTGCAGCACGATCCCCACCAGACCATTGCGGCCCGGCTCGCTTTTGGAGACCGACAACTCCCAGGCGATCCAGTCGCTGGCGTGCGTCTCCGGCCCGATCAGGCAGATGGTGACGTCCGCGGCCTTGATCTGCCGCGACAGCGTTTCCTTGATCGGCTCGGCTTCCTTGCTCTCCACCGGCACCTGCACCCGTTGGTCGTAGACATCCAGATCGGTGTTGGTCCGCGGCCCGACGCCGATCGGCTCGGCGCAAAGCCGCTGGTCCGGCTCGTAACAAACGAAGATGCGAATCTCTTTGGTACTCACGACATTTTTTTTCACGACGGGCTCCAGAAACCTCGCGAGGTTTGGTCCCTTGTCAGTTTCAGAGCATAATACGCCAATGGAGATGCCCATGCCCCCTCTCATGGCCGCAGCTTTGTCTCTTATGTCCGCGATGATCGCCGCTCCCGACAAGGCTCGCGTCACCTTTGTCGTCACCGTCCCAAAGGACACCCCCGGCGAGGCCCGAGTATTCATCTGCGGCAGCCCACCCGCGCTGGGAAGCTGGACGCCGCCGGGTCTGGCGCTGAAACGGTCCTCCGGCGATCGATATGAGGGCGTCTTGGAACTGTCGGTTGGGGAGACGATCGAGTTCAAGGCGACGCTCGGCTCGTGGACCAGCGTTGAAAAGTCCGGTGAAGGCGGCGACATCGCCAACCGGAGCCATCGCGTCTCCGGTGACGATCGAATCGAGATCACAGTGACACGATGGGCGAGCACCCAGATCGAGCCGCCAGGCGCTTCATCCTCAAGGCTGTCCTCTCGCACCGGCGACATCCGCCTGCACGATCGCTTTCACTCTCGCCATCTCGGCAATGATCGAACCGTGATCGTCTATCTCCCGCCGGATTATAAGAAGGGCGAGAAGCGGCGCTATCCCGTACTCTACATGCACGACGGCCAAAACCTCTTCGACGCCTCGACGTCGTTCATCGGCGTCGAGTGGCAGGCCGACGAGCACGCCGAGCGGCTGATCCAGGCGGGCAAGATCGAGCCGATCATCATCGTCGGCATTTACAACACGGCGGCGCGGATGGAAGAGTACACGCCCGACCGCGACGAGGGCCGCAAGGCCGGCGGCAAGGGCGATCGGTACGCGAAATTTTTGGTGGAAGAGGTCAAGCCGTTCATCGACAAGACCTATCGCACCAAGCCGGATCGCGCGAACACGGGCGTAGCGGGCTCGTCGCTCGGCGGGCTGATCTCGCTGCATATCTGTCACAAATACCCAGAGACGTTTTCACGGTGCGGCATCATTTCTCCCGCCCTGATGTGGAATGACCGCAGTATTTTGAAATCGCTGGAGGCCG
>CAYMXF010000620.1:0-1674 GCA_964393935.1 uncultured Planctomycetaceae bacterium | reverse complement strand
CGCTACAATGGCATTGTAGAGGTCACCGGTTCGATCCCGGTTGGCTCCACCAATAAAACAAGGGCTTAGCCGGCGACGGTTAGGCCCTTGTGGTTGTTGGGTAAGCAGGGGGTAAGCAGGCGGATCGGTTTCGCGGCTTCTTGCGGCCCTCAGAAAGGCGCCTCGACGATCTCGCGCGCCGGGATATTGGTGGGGCCGAGGAACAGGCGCCCGGACGTGTAGACGAGGGTGATCTCGCGGGTCCTCGGGAACTTAACGGACAGCCGCCGGAGCAGCCGCGCATCTATGGCGACCGGCGTCCGCCACGTGCCCCTGCCCTCAATGACCTCGGTCACGCCGCCGTCAATGCCGACCGCGAGGCCGCCATCCCGACCGGAAAACCTAATCGGGTTGGCGACTGCGCCGTGTCGCGTTACGAACCGGATTGCCTCGGCGAGCTTGGTCCGGCCTACCGTCATTTCGTGGGTCGCCTGCATGGCGCCCTCGCGCGGAGAGAAGGATCGCCGTGAGCTTCGGCCGGCTGGGGGGAGTGAGTCAATGGTGCCGCGCGAGGCCCGCAGCAGCGGACCGCCGCCGTCGCGGTGAGCGAATGAACTGCGACGCCAAGCACTGGCGACCCCGGGTCCCCTTCCACCCCTTTGCCGGCCGGCATCGAGCACCCTCACCAAGGCAGTTTTCCGAGCGGGTCCTATCGTCCATTCGCACACTCCGTCGCGGTCGTGCGAAAGCCCACCGCTCCGAGAAGTCTTGCACATTGTACAGCGCTCGGTCGCTGGGCGGCGTCATGCGGACGGGTCCCCTTTCGCGCAGTTCGTCGCCAAGCGAACCCGTTGAGGTTCCGTCGCGCCGAACGCATCGGCTGCCACAAGACCGAGATCACGGGCAACCCTAGCAATGGCGGCAGGTATCAGCGATCATGTATGGTTGCTAGACGAAATAGTTGGCCTCATTCCCTAATGTAACTGTGGCGCGATGGTACTTTTTGGACATCTACTGTGGGTCGCTTTCATCGTTGTCGGGTTGGCGGGTTTCTATCATTGGCCATGGTGGATACCGGTTGCCGCCAGTGCCGCCGGATATGCGGCTCGCGAACTTGCTTCTGGCTTTCAGGTCACAAATCTCACGCAAACACTTGGGCTGCCGTTTCTCTTGAGATCAATGGCGATGGGCGCGGTTATGTTCGGCGTGACATGGGCCGCTGGTTATGGGGTCTCGTTTCTCTTTTGAAATTTCAAACGGAAAAACTACCGGTGATCTTGTTGACCAGCGGCGCGCCGCGATTACGGTGAAAGGGGGCCACGCCCGCAGATGATGCGAATGTGGGGGCTTCCTACGGGGTTGTGGGGTGCCAAATGATAATCAGAACCTTGCATCTTGTAGTATTGTTAGCCGCGGTCCTGTGCCTTGGCTCAACAGGTGTTCGGGGTGCTGAATTTGCGCCCCCGTTCTGCGAGTTTAAGGTGGACTTTCCTATCCCAGGTAAGCCGATTGTCATGGACCTCGATTTTGGCCGGTCGGATGTCGAGCGCGCCCAAAGCGGCGAGTTGGATGCCGAAACTTATTTTTCCGCGCCCAATGCGTACGGTTCCGCGAATGTTTTCTCGACAGGTTCGGCGATGAGCTCCGGATAGCCGACTTGCGAGCAGTTGCCGATGGAATTGGCGGCCTAAAGAA
>CAYMXF010000619.1:0-1675 GCA_964393935.1 uncultured Planctomycetaceae bacterium | reverse complement strand
AGTTCGATGGACGCGGCCAAGGGGATCAACTTCATCCTGACGAACGGCGGGCGGATGCAGGATTACTGGGGCCTCGGCAAGGCACCCAAGCCGATGCTGCCGCTCATCGCCGTGCCGACAACGGCGGGGACCGGCAGCGAGGCCCAGTCGTTCGCGCTGATTACCGACCCCGACACGCACCAGAAGATGGCCTGCGGCGACGAGAAGGCCCTGCCGCGCGCGGCGATCCTCGATCCTAAGTTGACGCGGACGATGCCGCGGGCCGTCGCGGCGGCGACCGGCATCGACGCGGTCGCGCACGCCGTCGAGACGGCGGGGACGACGAAGCGCAACGCCGTCTCGCGCGAAATGTCGCGGGAGGCGTGGCGGCTACTCGCGCCGTCCTTTACCAAGGCGGTCGCCGATCCGTCGAATGACGCCGCGCGGCGCGACATTCTCCTCGGCGCGCACCTGGCCGGTTGTGCCATCGAAAAATCGATGCTCGGCGCGGCGCACGCCTGTGCGAATCCGCTGACAGCGCAGTTTGGCATCGTACACGGCGTCGCCGTCGGGCTTCTTTTGCCGCACGTCGTGCGCTTCAACGCCGCCGGCGCTGAAAACCCCTACGCCGAACTTGTGGCAGACGCCGAGGCCCTGGCGAGGCAAGTCGAAGCAATGCTCGATGCCGCCGCGCTCCCGCGACGTTTGTCGCAACTCAATGTGCCGCGCTCGGCGCTCGAAGACCTAGCCGAGATGGCCGCTACGCAGTGGACGGCGGGGTTCAATCCGCGGCCGGTGAACTCAAATCACTTGCAGAAGATATATGAAGCGGCGTTCGAATAAAGAAAGCCGGGGACGACTTTCCCTGACTATTCTTTCTTCACAATCGAGCGCCAGCCGGTCGGGGCTTGTTTTTCGCCGGGCGGCCGCGCGGCCATGCGGATGTCGTCGACGAGGTAGAAGCACTTGGGGTCCGCCACCGCCGCGCAGTGAAGGGCCCTCGATACTTCGCGCCGGGGTGTTTGGACGAAAAGCAGGGTCACGAAGCCATCGCGTCCGCTGCCCTGAAACTCGGTTAGCGCGAACCCGGCGTGGCGCAGGGCCGACGCCACTTCTTCTCCCCGGCTCGAGAAGATTCGCACGACCTGCTCGCCGAAGGCGATCTTCTGTTCCAGCTTGATGCCGATCAGATTGCCGAGCGCGAAGCCCAAGGCATAGGACACTGCATAGGCGGGGTTGCTCAGGTTTTGAATGACGCGCGAGACGGCGAAGATCCAGATCAGAATCTCGAAGAACCCCAGGCCGAAGGAGAGCTTGGCCCGGCCATTGACGACGCTCATCATCCGCAAGGTGCCGAGGGAGACGTCGGCGATTCTGGCAAAGATGATGAGCAGGCATACGAGGATCGTTTCATGGGTCATGGATACACCCGTCCTTGGGATCAAAGGTAGGTCGAGCCGGAGACATCGTGTCACCGGCTTTCAAGATGTCGGATGATGCAGGATGGACTCGCGGTTCGCAACATCATCGCAGGGTTGCGGCCCTCGACGATTTGGGCGAGGATGGACGAACGAAGGGCGATGGCCCTTGCGTGGAGGACTGGCATGACCGGACGACAGCGAGGATTCGGCATTTGCGTCTTAGCGGCTTCGATCATCGCAGCGGGGATCGTCGGCTGCGAGAAGAAACCCGCCGA
>CAYMXF010000618.1:0-1688 GCA_964393935.1 uncultured Planctomycetaceae bacterium | reverse complement strand
GAAGCTCGGCATCGAGGTTGGACAGACGATGGGCGCCAAATACATGGCCAAAGGCCGGCGCCCGCCGTCCCAGACCTGGAAGACTTTTCTCAAGAACCACGCCGCTAGAATAGCGACGGTGGATTTCTTCGTCGTTCCCACAATCGGCTTCAGGTTACTCTATGCCTTGACCGTTCTAGGCCCTGTTTACAAAGTGGTTGACAGGTGACTCGCAATTTGATTCAAGGCTGCAGATTCGAAGGAGGCAGTCTTGAGCCGAGGGGATTTGAGCGAGGCGGAATGGCGGCTGTTGAGGGATCTGCTGCCCGCCGAGCGGGGCCGCAAGAGCCGGCCAGCGCACGACAATCGGACCATCGTCAACGGCATTTTGTGGCGCGTGCGAACCGGCGCGCCGTGGCGCGATCTGCCGGAGAAGTACGGCAAGTGGATGACGGTGTATCAGCGCTTCCGACGCTGGAGCGCGGCCGGCGTCTGGGAGGTCGTCGCTTCGACGCTCGCCCAGGCGATGGCCGACAACACCCGCCACAGCGTGGATTCGACGACGGTTCGCGGTCATGTCTCGGCCGCCGGCGCAAAAGGGGGGCTCGCGAACAGGCTCTTGGCCGGTCGCGGGGCGGGTTCACCTGTAAAGTTCATTGTCTCAGTGATGCCGCCGGCCTCCCGCTCGCCTTCCACCTCACGCCCGGCCAAGCCGCGGACTGCGCGTCGTTCGAAAACGTCGTCGCACTCGCCGGGGTGAAGCCCGACTATCTTCTCGCCGACAAGGGCTACGACACCGACGCGATCCGCGCCAAACTCAAGGCCGATGGCATCCGCCACGTCATCCCGCCAAAATCCACCCGCACGGCCGTCATCCGCTGGAACAAGCGACTCTATCGCGAGCGAAATCGCATCGAGCGCATGATCGGCCACCTCAAGGTCAATCGCGCGATCGCGACACGCTACGACAAACTCGCCAAGTCGTTCCTCGACACCCTTCATATCGCAGCCATTCGCAAATGCTTACGCGTCGCTACTTTGTAAACAGGGCCTAGTGCGCGATCATTCCAAACAGTTGAGTTCGGGATGGTGGCTCAGTACTAATCACAGCCGCCGGACAATAGCACAGATTATTGAAATGGCGTGTAACGTCATGCGCTTGCGCTAGGGGAAAGACCTGCGCGTGGAGTTGGGTGAGTAACGTTGCAGTCCTGAAGGCGGTCCCGCGCGGCCGACCACGCTCCCCTATGCGGGCGAGATTTACACGCTCTATGTCAGGCCGGATGATCAGGGCGGCGGGCTCGGCCGCGCGCTCCTGTTCGCGACGTTCGCCAGGCTGCGGCGCGCCGGCCATGATTCGGCGCTGGTCTGGGTGCTCTCGGCCAACCCGGCGCGGTTCTTCTATGCGGCGATGGGCGGCACCCGTGTCGCGGTCAGGACCGAGCGGCTATGGGGCAGCAATCTCGAGGAAGAGGCCTATGGCTGGCCCGATCTGGAGCGCGCCCTCGCCCATGCCGGGCGCTAGTCGATTGATGTCAGCAAAAGATACCCGATCGATGCCTTCCCCCCCCGCTGTTATGGCTGGTCTTGACCCACGACTGTCCGGCTCCCGTAGTGTCAAGCATCCTCGTTAATTGCCTTCCCCGCGAAGGCGAATGTATTTTGGTTGGCATACAGATTCCATTTCCGCGTCTCCGACGACGTCAAGC
>CAYMXF010000617.1:0-1691 GCA_964393935.1 uncultured Planctomycetaceae bacterium | reverse complement strand
TCCTCTTCACCGGCGAGGAGCGCGGCCTGCTGGGTTCGCACCACTTCGCGAATCACCCGACGATCGATCTGAAAAAATGCGTGACGATGTTCAACTTCGACATGGTCGGCCGTCTGAAGGACGACAAGCTCGAGATCGGCGGCATGCGCACGGGCGGCTTTGCCGATATGATCGAGCGCCTGGCCGAGCCCTACAGCCTCAAGATCAGGGACGGCGGCGGCGGGACCGGCCCCTCCGACCACACCAGCTTCTACAACAAGGACATCCCGGTCCTGTTTTTCTTCACCGGCTTGCACAAGCAGTACCACCAGCCGGAGGACGATACGCCGCTGCTGAACATCGAAGGGGCCACGCGCATCGCCAAGTTCGCGGCGGATTGCATCGACGAGATCGACGCCAACCCTCAGCCGCCGAAGTTCGCAAAAGATACCCGCAGCGAAAAGATCGCCTTCCAGGACGAGCCGGACGACGATGCCGCCGGCCCAAGGCCGGGGCGCGTCCGCCTCGGAATCATGCCTTCGCCGGATGACTCCGAATCCGGCGTACTCGTCGCGCAGGTCTCGGACGACTCGCCGGCCCAGCGTGCCGGTGTCCGCGAAGGCGATCGAATCGTCAAGCTCGGCGACAAGGAAATTGAAGCCATCAATGATCTGATGTCGACGCTGGCCGATTATCATCGGGGAGATGCGACGAAGCTGACGGTTCGTCGTGGGAGCAAATCTCTCGTTCTGGACGTCGCCTTCGGCCGTCGGGGCGGCCGCGACTCCGCGACAGTCGGCGATGACGCCGCAAAGGCTCTCATCGCCTACGCCAAGCGGCTTCAGCGAGAAAGCGACGAAGCCGGTGATGACGCAAAGGTGCAAATCAAGAGCGACGGCGGTCCGCTGCAAATTGTCATTAGCGGTTTGGATAGAAAGACGCTGAATCAAAGCGTTGACGAAGTCCTGAATCTCCTGGAAAAGAAAAAGACAAAGAGCGCGTACACCATCACCCTTTCGTCACCATCCCCGGACCGCCATCAAATCACGATTCAGCTTGCGCCAGGCAAGGGCGAAAACACCGCGAAATCCGAGCATCCGACGGATCAGAAGCCGAAGTCGGAAAAAAAGGAAAAGCCTAAACAGAATCCCAACGCCGGCGCCGGCAACGATGGCTCGGACCGCGCCACCATGCCGACCGTCCGCCTCGGCATCATGCCGAACTACGGCGAGCCGACCGACGACGGTTATGAGATTTCCGGCGTTGTGGAAGGCGGCCCCGCCGCGAAAGCAGGCATGAAGGACGGGGACCGCCTCTGGACCGTCGGCGACGTTCGCGTGAAGGATGTCTACGGTTACATGGACGCCTTGCGAAAATACAAGCCCGGCGACAACGTCAAAGTGGTCATCCTCCGCGACGGAAAGAAAGTGACGCTCAACATCAAAACCGCCGCCCAAAAATCACGCGAAGCCGCTTGATTGCCCCTAATTCCGAAATCCGAAATCCGCATTTCAATCACCGCGTCGGATAACGAGTGGCGAACCGGATCTGCTCTTCCAGGTTCGGCATCGCCAGGCGGATGCCCGAGAACATCTCCCGCAATTGCTCCATCTTGAGATTGCCGCAGAAGGCGTAACTCGTCGAATTGCGGTGCCACGCCAGGATCGACAGCTTCTTGCCGCCTTCCTGCTCTACTTCATACTGCAAATACC
>CAYMXF010000616.1:0-1694 GCA_964393935.1 uncultured Planctomycetaceae bacterium | reverse complement strand
CTGAAGTGGACGAAGACGTCCTCGCCGCCCTCCTGCGTGATGAAGCCGAAGCCTTTGGCATCGTTGAACCACTTGACTCGACCTTGTGCCATGACTCGAACCTTTCCTTCGGGGCGAACCCCGGTTGTCGTATTCCGGTCACCCGAAGGCGTTGCCCCGCGAAACTCGAGGGCAAACAAAACCGCCGCGCGAACTGGATCTCCGCGCGGCGTGTGTCTCGCTCTTGTCTCTGAGGACGAGCTACCGAACCTTGAGCTAAGGCGTCGTTAATAAATAAAGATATCAACTGTGCCCTTTGGCCTTGGGCCTGATGACGTAATTCCAGTCGCCATGAAACGTGTCGCGCGCCAGGTTCACGTGTTTCATCTCCTCGTCGGATATCTTCCGACCGGTCGGATACTTCCGACGGTCCAGGCGGCAGATCACGGTCAACCCTTTCGCCGTGGTCGTCCGCGCGATGAGATGCACGATCGTCTCATAGTCGCGCAAGGGCTCTCCGCGCCAATTCGAGGAGATGAACGAGAACAGTCGATGCTCGACTTTGTTCCATTTGCTGGTGCCCGGCGGAAAGTGGCACACGGAGAGGGACAGGCCCGTCTCGTCCGCGAACGTCTGCAGTTCCCATTTCCAGAGGCGCAGCCGCACGCCGTTGCTGCCCCCGCCGTCCGCCGTGATGAGAATCTGGCGCGTGCGGGGATACAAGCGGCGCCCTTCCACCCGCCACCAGCCGCGAATCGAAGCGACCGCAAACGCGCCGGTGTCATGGTCCGTCCCCACATTGACGAACCCGGTGTTGCGCCCCACGTCATAGATGCCGTACGGATAGGCGCGGGGGACGGCGGGGTGCGGAAAGTCGTGGCCCTGCACGGTGACCGGCTGTTTCGCGGGCCGCCATTGCTGGCCGCGATTGTCGTAGGTGCCCACCAGCTCCTTCTTCTTCGTGTCGACCGAAATGACCGGGATCCGCGCCCTCAGCGCCTTCTTGACCGAGGCGTTGATGTGCCGGAACTGCGCGTCCCGGTCGGGATGGTCATCGTCTTCCTCGGTCTTCCGATTGCTTTGCAGACTGTAGGCCTGCTCGTGCAGGAGGGCGGCCAGTTTCACATGGCTGACCGGATGGTGTTGCTTGGTCAACTGCGCCGCCAGGGTCCGCGTGCTCTTACAGATCCAGCGCAGCGGCGACTCGGGGTCACCCCGCGTATCGGGATCGATCAAGCGGTCCAAGGCCGCGAGCAGATGCGGATCGCGCGCCGTGATCGGCCGGCGGCCGGCCCCCGCACGACGGATCCGACCGACCCCGGGCGACGAACCGTCAGTAATCTCCTCGATGCCTCTCGCAATGGCGTTACGCGACAGGCCGCAGGCCCGGTTCACGCGGGACACCCCACCATAGCCCAGACTCCGCGCTTCGTTGGCCGCCATGAGCCGTCGCGTGCGCTCGTCGAGAAGCCCCCAGACCGAGGCGAGCTTCTGCCGCAGGACGGCGTCGGAGCTCATGGCTACCGATCATACGGGCTCAGCTCGATTGTTGCTATCTTTATTTATTAACGGAGCCTAACCAAAGAGGCATGGGCGGGTTGATCACGTTGCCGCAGTCGTGGCCGACGACGTAGACCTCGCCGGTGTCCGGGTCGACGTCGAGGATCCAGGCGTGGGCGCTCGCGGAATGGCCGGCCTGCGACGGCGTGAAGTAC
>CAYMXF010000615.1:0-1700 GCA_964393935.1 uncultured Planctomycetaceae bacterium | reverse complement strand
TCATTCGTTACCAAGGGCTTGTCGCTTGAATAGAGCGACACCAGGCGCGAGATCAGCACGGCCAGGTAAAACAGGCCGGTCATCCCTTCCAACAAGGCCAGCATCCGGGCCACACCCGACACCGGCGTGATGTCGCCGTAGCAGACTCCGCTGAGCGTGCCGATGCTGAAGTAAATGGCCTCAAAACCCGCCATGACATGGTATTGCGCAGGTCCGGTGGTGAAGACGAAGGAGTCCGGAACCAGTCGCGCCACCAGTGTGAAGACCATAGCCCAGCAAACCCCGAGCATCAAATAAGTGGCGATCCCCGCGCACAGGACTTCGGCATTGACGCGCGGCGCTATTAGCACGAACCGGAAAAGATGAAACACCACGAAGACCAAGGACGCAAGGATTGCCAAGTGACTCACTTCTTGGGGAATGGCGCCCGGATGGAGATGGTCGATCCACCTCGTCGCGATCGCCGGCGTCACCAATATGATGCCTGTTACCAGCGTTCTCCGACGGCCGCCGACGGCCGCCACGCCCGACAGGAGAACCACCGTTCCAATGAGCTTCTCGATCACGTCACCGCCCCGCATGTGCTGTACGAATGGCGAGGTGATGAACAACACAACGAGCGCGACGAGAAAACGGGCGACGGAATAGCGACGAAGACCTTCGAAAGCATTGGTCGTTATTTTTCGATAGGCCACAACATCGTCCGATCTTCTTCGCGTCGATTTCGATGCGAATCCTTCAATCCATCATCGCCGCGTCTTTGATCACCGAGTATGACCGCGAATCATAATCACGCCGACCTCCAGCCTCCCGTCGGTATGCCAGGGGTCGCCTCCGCCGTTTCTGCCTTCCAATTCCTTGTGAAAGCCGTCGATCCAATAGGCGGTCGACAAATCTCCTGCCCGTTTGACATCTTCGATGACCTTGTTCCGTTCCAGGTCCACGTCCGGAGAGATGTGGTGCGTGATCTGTCCCGTGTCGCCGCTGAGCCCGACGCGGACATCCATCGTCGCCGCCCCGAGCCACAGGGGCCTTCCCTGGGTGTCCACTTTTTGCGAGCGCCAGAACCTTACATGATGGCGCTGCCGGGGATTATCTCCCACGGACTGTTCGAAGGCAAGATCTTCCTTACGCCCCCACAGGTAGAGGCTGCTCACCGGAGCGTCGTCGTAGGGTCGATCAAATACCACGCCAACGGCAATCCGCAGCGAACTCTTCAAGGTGATCGGGTCCGCGGGATACCACTTGGCGGCGATCATCGCTAGATGGATATCTTTCTCCGCTCCCACCAAGGCTACATTCAGCGGATCACCTGGAATGCCGCTGAGCGTGTGCGTGATTTTCCCAGCGTCGGCCAAAGCCGGGTGCCGTTCTTCGTGCCGATGCCAAACGAGGGGCGCGACTAAGTAAGCGACGACGAAGTAGATAACCAATCCCGCCAGGAAGATTTTCGCGACGTTCGAAAGCCGGCGCCGTCCCGGCGTGCACGCTACGCGGCCCGCCGTGAGGTCGACTTCGTCCGGCATTTTCTCTCCATTGGTCGTCATCAGTGTTTATCACTTGTCGTCGAGGGTTGAATACTCATCGACCGGCGCCGACGGTGACGAGCGGCGCCGCCGCGCCGGAGAGATCGGCGGCCTGAAGCGAGAAAAGATAGGTCAGCAGGGCGAAGGTCCGCTTCGACGACCAGTCGGATTTCG
>CAYMXF010000614.1:0-1702 GCA_964393935.1 uncultured Planctomycetaceae bacterium | reverse complement strand
CGAAGTGCGTGCGTCCAACGTCGCCGGAACAGCGCCGTCGCCGCCGCGCCGAAGATGGCGAACAAGGAACGATTCCAACGCGATAGGCGAGAGCGGTCGGTGGTGCGCACGATTCTTCCCCCATCCCCGGCCCTTCGAAGCGGCCGACTTCCAACTTCATTCTACGATTCGCGCTGCGTGAGATGCAAAAAAGGAGCGATAACGCGCTTCGCTTATCGGCCGCGTTGACACGCGCCGACGAAGTTCGGACGATATCGCCGATGTCCTCGCGATGGTTCATCCCCGGCTCGCTCGCGATCTTTGCCGTATTCGTCGCGGTGATCTGGCTCTACCTCGCCGCGACGCAAGAGCCGATTCCTTCATCGAGCGTCACGTCAGTTCAAGAATCGCCCCTCGACCGAGAACTCGATGGGCTCATGACCCGGTCGCTCGAACGCGGACCTCAGCGCGAGTCGTCTCCGTCGGGCCCGCCCGCTGCAAATCAGACGGCGCTGCCCGCCCAACGGCGTCGAGCGACCGCCGGTCCGTCGTTGCGACAGATCGCTTCGCGGATGTCCGATCGACTGGACGAAGCGAGCGTACAGTTTCGCGGCGACATCGGCAACACCGCGATCGTGAAAGAGGCCGAAGGGCGTCGCGCCGCTGCCGCCGGCGACCACCAAGCCGCGCTGCGACATCTCGATCGGGTGATCGCCAAGAACCCGCGCGACACGGCGGCGCTATCGGCGAAGGCCGACTCGCTCGTCGCATTGGAACGATTCGAAGAGGCCGCAAATGTCTATAAGGAAGTCGCTCGTCTATCGCCGCGCGATACGGCGGCGCGCTACAACTACGCCGTCGTGCTTTTCCGGCTTGCCCGGTTCGACGAGGCCGCGCACGTGCTGCGCGATATCGTCCGGCTGGCACCCGATCACGCCGACGCGCAGTACAACCTGGCAAGCCTCGCCCAGCGCGACGGTCGTATCACCGAGGCCCGTGAGGCGTGGGAGGCCTTCACGCGATTGCGTCCCGATGTCCCGAGCGGCTGGTTCAACCTTGGCGTCGTTAACATGGACTTTGACGAGCCGACGGCGGCGGCGGATGCCTTCTCTCGCTTCACGGAGTTACGCCCGTCCGACCCCGATGGATGGGTCAATCTCGCCCTCGCAGAGGCCGCGTCGGGCCATCTGGAGTCGGCCCTGTACGCGCTGACGACCGCCGATGATCTGTCGCCCTGCGAAGCGCTAACGCTGGATCTGCTCGCACAGATTCACGAGCTGCTCGCGGAGCGAGACCCTTCCTCCGCCGACATACATCTTTCCGCCGCAGCCGAATTACGCGATTTGCTCGGTCGGCCCGCACAAGATTCGATCAAGTCGGTTGAAACCATCGCCGCCGGCGAGAAGAATTGATCAGAGCCGCGACCGTCAGGGAGCGCCGCGCGGCGCTCGAACACCGGAAATTGTTCTTTAAGAGGGCTTCGTGCCTTGACGTCGTGCCTGGGTCAAGATTATCTCTTGTCGAGAATCACTCGGCGCTCCCTGACGGTCGCGGCTCTGACCGAATCGCCGCCATCTAACATACGCTTGGTGCGAGGTCGCGGTGCCGCATCGCTTCTCAAGGATTCTCTCTGCGGCTAACATACTGCTTTGTTTGACATCGCACTGATATAAGGCTTGGAAAGGAAATACACACTCGTGGAAAAAACACTCATCATTCTCAA
>CAYMXF010000613.1:0-1704 GCA_964393935.1 uncultured Planctomycetaceae bacterium | reverse complement strand
CCAAGTCGTAGCCCGTGACGCGCTGGATCGGCGCTTCGAGGAACATGAGCGCGTTTTCGACGATCCGGGCGATGATCTCGGCGGCGGGTCCGCAGTTTCTCGGGGCTTCATGCACCACCACACAGCGCCCCGTTTTCTTGACCGACTCGGTGATCGTCTGCGTGTCCATCGGGACCAACGAGAGCAGATCGACGATCTCCGCGTCGATCTGATGCTCCTCCTCCAACTCTTCGGCGGCTTCCAACACCGGTCGCATCGACGCGCCGTAGGAAATGATCGTCACGTCGCGGCCCTCGCGGACGACGTGCGCCTTGCCGATCTCCATCGTCTCGGGCTCGTCCGGCACCTCCTCCTTGAACGCGCGGTAAGACGCCTTGGGCTCGTAGAAGATGACCGGATCGGGATCGAAGATCGATGCGCGGAGCAACGCTCGCGCATTGCGCGGCCCCGAGGGGATGACGACCTTCAGCCCCGGCAAATGCGCCCAGATCGCCTCGCGGCTTTCGCTGTGGTGCTCGATCGCGCGGATGCCGCCGCCATAAGGCATACGAATGACCAGCGGGCACGTGTATCGCCCGCGGGTTCGATTGCGAAATCGGCTGGCGTGGTTTTCAATCTGATGAAAGGCGTGGTAGCCGAAGCCGGAGAACTGCATCTCGGCGATCGGTCGAAAACCGGCGAAGCACAGGCCGATGGCCATGCCGGCAATGGCCGACTCGGCGACGGGGAAGTCGACGACGCGCTCCGCGCCGAATTCCTTCAACAGTCCTTCGGTAATACGAAAGACGCCCTCGTCCTGCCCGACGTCCTGACCCAGGACGATCGTCGTGGGGTCTTCGAGCATCGCCTCGCGGAGGGCGAGGTTCAGCGCCTTTGCCATCGTCAGTTGTGCCATCGACTACTCCGAAATTATCCACAGATGACGCAGATGGTCACAGATTTTTTCTTCATCTGCGTACATCTGTGGATTTCTTATTCTTCCTCTGCGTTCTCCGCGCCTCTGCGTGAGCCTTCTCTTAATGCACGTTTCCCGATAGTTGCGAACTTTGTCCTTCCGAGTTTCCTTCCCCGTTGGAGGCCGAGTCCAAGTACGCCTGGAACTCCGCCAACTGCGCCTCCAGGTGATTCGGCATCGTCGCGAAGCAGTGATGGAACGGCTCCGTCACGTTCGGCTCGAACTTTTCGGCCGTGTCGATCGCATCGCCGATCTCCTTCGCGACCTCTTCTTCCAAAACGTCGCGGGCCTTGTCATCCATGACCTGCCGCTTCTTGAGGTATTTGTAAAACCGTACGAGCGGGTCGCGGAGCTTCCACTGCTCGACTTCCTCTTCCGTTCGATATTTCTTGGGGTCGTCCGCCGTCGTATGCACGCCGAGCCGGTAGGTGATCGCTTCAATCAGCGTCGGTCCGCCGCCGCTCTTGGCACGGGCGACGGCCTCGCCCGCCGCGACGATCATCGCCAGGATGTCGTTGCCGTCGGCCTGAATGCCGTCAAAGCCGTAGCCGATGCACTTTTGCGCGAGCGTCGGTGAGGCGCACTGCCTGGCGCGCGGCAGCGAGATCGCCCATTGGTTGTTTTGAATGATGAAAACGAGCGGCAGCTTGAAGGCCCCGGCGACGTTCATCGCCTCATGGAAGTCGCCTTCGCTCGTCCCGCCGTCGCCGAGGAAGCAGAGCACCGCCGCGCCGTCCTTTTTGAGCTTG
>CAYMXF010000612.1:0-1710 GCA_964393935.1 uncultured Planctomycetaceae bacterium | reverse complement strand
GACGCGGCGACGATCCGCCGCGCGGCGACGGCGATGGGCCATCGCACCGAGGCCAGCGCCCGGTTTGAAAAGTCGCTCGACCCGGCGAACACCGTGCTCGGCATCGCTCGATTCCACAAGCTCGCCAAGGCCGAGTTGCCGGGACTGACGCTCGCCAGCACGTTGTCCGATTGCTATCCCTCGCCGAAGCAGCCGCAGCCGATCGAGATTGACTGCGATTTCGCGTCGCGGTTCATCGGCAAAACCGTCCCGCCGGACGAGATCACCCGGATTCTGACGAAGCTGGAATTCGCCTGCACCGGTAGCGGCGCAAAGCTCTTGGTCACGCCGCCGTCCTATCGCGCGACGAAGGACATCGCGATCGAGGCGGACGTGATCGAAGAGGTCGCGCGGTTCATCGGCTACAACAACATCGAACCGATGCTGCCGACGCTGACGTCGCGGTACTTCGAGCCGTCGGCGGACCTTGCGATCGAAGAGCGGGCGCTGGATTATCTTTGCGTCGGCGGCGATTTCGTCGAGGTCCACGACTACATCTGGTACGACGACGACTGGCTGCGGACGATCGGCTACGAGCCGGGCGAGTGCATCACGCTGAGGAACCCGGCTGCGGAGAATTGTGCGCGGCTGCGAAAGAGCCTGATGCCGGGGCTGATCGCCATCGCCGAGCGAAATCGGCACCACCTGGCGCGTTTCCAACTCGCCGAGATCGGCAGCGTCTTTGCGACCGGCGTAAAGGAAGTGGAGAAATCGCAGCATCGCAGCATGGGCCTGCTCGTCGCGCAATCGGGCGCGAAGGCGGAGCAAGAAGTCTGGAACCGGCTGCGTAGCGCGGTGGACGGTTGGGCCTGCCAAGTGCTCGAAAGCGGCGTCGAGTGCATCGAGACGGCGTCCACGTTGCCTTGGGAGGATGCCGACCGGACGGCGGAGCTTTCAATCCAAGGCCGCTTGCTGGGGCGCATGACGCTCCTGCCGCTGATCTGCAAACAGAAGATCGATGAGCGCCTCCGGGCATGGTCGATCGCCCTCGCGGAGTTGAACCTGACGGCCGCCGCCTTGCTGCTCGGCCGCCATGAAAAACTTCCGCCATTGCCCAAACATCCACAGGTCGAGCTGGATTTCAGCGTCTTGGTCGACGCCGCGAAACGCTATCGCTCGATCGCCGGGCAGCTCGCGGGCTTCAAGCATCCGCTCCTTGCGCGGCTCGAATACGTCGGGGCCTACGAAGGCGGCTCGATTCCCGCGGGTCAGCGCAGCCTCACGATACGTTGCCGCCTCGGCCACGAAGAGCACACCTTGAGCGAACAGGAGATTCGCGAGTTTCAAGACGCCTTCCGAGCGTTTCTTGTTTCCTGCGGGCTTGAACTACGGGGCTGATGGAATGATGCGAAGAGTGCTGCGAATCGTATTGGTAGTGGTCGGTGCGGTCTGGGCGACCACCGCTTTCGCCGACGAACCGTCACCTTCGATACAGCGCGTCCGCGGCGTCATCGATCGCGATCAAACGTGGTCCGGTCAAATCATGATTACCGGCGATGCCATCATCGACGGCGCCACGGTGACGGTCGCGCCGGGCACGACGATCGAATTCGCACAGGCCGTGCCGAACGCCCATCCGATCTTGACCGTCGGCTCGCCCACTCGAAACGGAGGGCGGTTGGTCCTCCAGGCGACGGCCGATCGGCCGATCACGTTCCGCACGCTCGCCGA
>CAYMXF010000611.1:0-1711 GCA_964393935.1 uncultured Planctomycetaceae bacterium | reverse complement strand
ACATGCCGCCGCCCTGACGGACTTCCCACGTCGCCAGAAACAGCGCGCGACCGTCATCATCGAGGATCTTGCGGATCATCTCCCGCTGCGCCTCGCCGAACGATTGATCCGGCGGCGCTCCCTGACCGAACGGATTCGGCGGTTGCGGAGGAGGCGGCGGAAGAAGTAGGTAGATGTTTTTTGTATCTTTCTCAGGTGCGGGCGATTCCTTCGTCGTCGCCATGTTCCAATCCACGACCTTGAAATTCGCCGCCTCCAGGCGTTTGCGAAGCTGCGTCAAATTCGCCGATGGTACCCAACTCTGTGGCGGGGGAGGCGTAAATTGATTGCGCTGCTGGGGCGCAGGCGGCTCGAACGACGTCACCACGACCGCCGCAAAGGGGTGCTCCCGCGTCAGCGCCAGGATCGACGAGGATATCGCGCTGTCGCCGTTGAAAGTGCGCATCAACTCGTCGCCCTTAGCGGAAGGGCCGGCCATGCTCTCGCGCGGCGGCCAGACTTCGGAGAAGCCGATGACGCGAATCTTCTTGTTGGCCTCGACGACGACGGTGTTTTCCTGCTTGAGTTGATCCGCCACGGAGCCAAGCTTCAGTTCCGGCAAGCCTTCGATCTCTTTCTCCAGTTTCGAGACCTCCGTCATCTTTTCCGCAAAAAGCTTGGCACCACGAGACGCATCCAGCATCGCCTTCGAACCGGCGTCCAACCGCGCCAAACCATCGGCCAACTCCGTCAACAGCGTCTTGCAGGCTTCCGCATTCTGCTCGATGACCCCGCAATTTCGCCGTGCATCCGTCACCGCCTGGGCCAGTTGTTGCTTGTCGCCGCTGTCGATGAGCCCGAGGATGACCAGACGCGTCTTCGACAGCGACTGGCTCGCCTGTTGCAGAACGTCCGCCACATCCATCCGCGCGACGAGCGGACCCATCTGAACCGACGTCGCCCAGCTCGGGTGTTGAGTGACCATCGGGAATTTGCGCGCGAACCCATCCACGCGTTGGACCAGCGATTCAAGTCCGGCGCCCACCTCCACGCCCCGGTCCGCGAAGGCCTTAAGCGCCGACGCCGGATTGCCGTGAACCGGCGATCCTTCCTCACCGACCGTTCCACGAAGGGAAGCGGCCAGCTTCTTGACCTCCGTCGCCACGTCGCGAAGCATGGGTAGATATTTCGAGTCGCTCTTGACCGTTTCGTCGGATAGGTCGGCGAGTTCTTTCATACGCTTGGCGATGGCTTGCAGGTGGCCTTTGACCTCGGCGAGCGTGGTCTTGGCCTTGGTCGTGGCCTCGCCGTACTTGGGGATGCCGCCGGCCGGCGTCAGCTCCTTGATCGACTCGGCCGCTTTTTGCAGGCTCTCCACGTCGGCCTTCATCGTGGCGACAATGCTCGCGAAGACCGGAAAGACGCCAAGCCAGGTCTCGCCTTGCATGAGGGCCTGGGCCTCGTGCAACCGCGTCGTGAGATCGGCGCGGAGTTCCGTGCTGAACTTTTCGTAGGACGCGAGCGCCGCCTTGTGCTTGTCGGCCTCGGCGCCAAACGTCGAACTGATCCGCGTGACGAGCTTTTCGCGCTGGCTGTCGGTGTTGACGTACGAGACCTTGACATTCGGCGCGAACCGCGTCATCTCGTCGCAGTAGTCCTGTAGCCGCGAAATATACATGCGCTGTTTGTCGTCGTCATCCTTGGGCATGTAGAGGACGGACAGTTCGATATC
>CAYMXF010000610.1:0-1711 GCA_964393935.1 uncultured Planctomycetaceae bacterium | reverse complement strand
GATATCGAACTGTCCGTCCTCTACATGCCCAAGGATGACGACGACAAACAGCGCACGTATATTTCGCGGCTACAGGACTACTGCGACGAGATGACGCGGTTCGCGCCGAACGTCAAGGTCTCGTACGTCAACACCGACAGCCAGCGCGAAAAGCTCGTCTCGCGGATCAGTTCGACGTTCGGCGCCGAGGCCGACAAGCACAAGGCGGCGCTCGCGTCTTACGAAAAACTCGGCACGGGACTCCACGCCGACCTCACAAAGCGGTTGCACGAGGCCCAAGGCCTCATGCAGGGCGAGACCTGGCTTGGCGTCTTTCCGGTTTTCGCGAGCATTGTCGCCACGATGAAGGCCGACGTGGAGAGCCTGCAAAAAGCGGCCGAGTCGATCAAGGAGCTGACGCCGGCCGGCGGCATCCCCAAGTACGGCGAGGCCACGACCAAGGCCAAGACCACGCTCGCCGAGGTCAAAGGCCACCTGCAAGCCATCGCCAAGCGTATGAAAGAACTCGCCGACCTATCCGACGAAACGGTCAAGAGCGACTCGAAATATCTACCCATGCTTCGCGACGTGGCGACGGAGGTCAAGAAGCTGGCCGCTTCCCTTCGTGGAACGGTCGGTGAGGAAGGATCGCCGGTTCACGGCAATCCGGCGTCGGCGCTTAAGGCCTTCGCGGACCGGGGCGTGGAGGTGGGCGCCGGACTTGAATCGCTGGTCCAACGCGTGGATGGGTTCGCGCGCAAATTCCCGATGGTCACTCAACACCCGAGCTGGGCGACGTCGGTTCAGATGGGTCCGCTCGTCGCGCGGATGGATGTGGCGGACGTTCTGCAACAGGCGAGCCAGTCGCTGTCGAAGACGCGTCTGGTCATCCTCGGGCTCATCGACAGCGGCGACAAGCAACAACTGGCCCAGGCGGTGACGGATGCACGGCGAAATTGCGGGGTCATCGAGCAGAATGCGGAAGCCTGCAAGACGCTGTTGACGGAGTTGGCCGATGGTTTGGCGCGGTTGGACGCCGGTTCGAAGGCGATGCTGGATGCGTCTCGCGGCGGAAAGCTCTTCGCGGAGAAGTTGACGGAGATCTCGAAGCTGGAGAAAGAGATCGAAGGCTTGCCGGAACTGAAGCTCGGCTCCGTGGCGGATCAACTCAAGCAGGAAAACACCGTCGTGGTCGAGGCCAACAAGAAGATTCGCGTCGTCGGCTTCTCCGAAGTCTGGCCGCCGCGCGCGAGCATCGCCGGCCCCTCCGCCAAGGGCGACGAACTGATGCGAACTTTCAACGGGGACAGCGCGATATCCTCGGCGATCCTGGCACTGACGCGGGAGCACCCCTTTGCGACGGTCGTGGTGACGTCGTTCGAGCCGCCGGCGCCTCAGCAGCGTAATCAATTCACGCCTCCGCCGCCGCAGAGTTGGGTGCCATCGGCGCAGTTGACGCAGCTTCGCAAACGCCTGGAGGCGGCGAATCTCAAGGTCGTGGATTGGAACATGGCCACGACGAAGGAATCGCCCTCGCCTGAGAAAGACACAAAGAATATTTACCTCGTACTTCCGCCTCCTCCCCCGCAACCGCCAAATCCGTTCGGTCAGGGAGCGCCGCCGGATCAATCGTTCGGCGAGGCGCAGCGTGAGATGATCCGCAAGATCCTCGATGACGACGGTCGCGCGCTGTTTCTGGCGACGTGGGAAGTCCGTCAGGGCGGCGGCATGT
>CAYMXF010000609.1:0-1725 GCA_964393935.1 uncultured Planctomycetaceae bacterium | reverse complement strand
CCATGAGTTTTGAAGAACGTGCCGATGCGGTCGTGGCGGCGCTGGACGCCGAGGAATTGAAGCTTGTTTATCGCGTGCTGCATCAGCACCTCGTCGAGCACCCCGAGTTGATTGACAGCGATTTTCTCATCGAGCTTCAAACCTATCTACAGCGTCAGGCCAAGGTCGCGGGCGTGGACATCGCCGACCATTCCGCGTGGGACCGTTGGATCGGGAATGAGGACGCCCCTTCGTGCGACATCCGCAACCGCAACAGGCGGGTCATCGAAGAGTAGCGCCGACCACCGCAGCGCGACGCTCCAGCGCGATGACGAGATCGAGCGCCTCGGCGAGTGAATCGCCTTCCGTAAAAAGCAAGAGGGCCGCTGTCTGCCGCTCGAAGATGCGTCCGTACTCGTCGATGATGCGAATCTGATCCGTGTCGGCTCCGTGACGATGCTTCGCGAAAAACCGTAGCGCCGCCCGCCGGTCCGCGACGAACGATTGGGCTAATTTCCGATGTACGCCGGTTTCGATGATTGTTGACGGTGACGCTCGCCACGCCTCCAACGACGCCGGGCCGGAAACGACGCGATAATTCGCGGGGATTCGGTTGTTCAGAATAACGGCGGCATGGTCCAGCGCGGCCGCCAAGACCTGAGCGGGCTCCACTCGCGTCTCTCGATACTCCTGCACCGTATAGACCTGCACCGGCGCGCGATGAAGCGCGACCGGCCGGCCCGACGATGAGATCGTCTGACCGACGCAACGGCCGCTTGCCGGATCGAAGCCAGAGATGACGCCCCAGATCGCGCCCTGTGGCGGCGGCCAGCCCATCCAAGCCAGCGCCGGATGGCCATGCTCCAAGGCCGTGCGGACCAGCGGCAGGTAGCTGTCCTCAAAATGGCCCTCAAACTCCGGCGGCGTGAGCGGCAATGGCGCGGCATCCGGCGGATGCAGGTCGCGCAGCTCCAATCCGTACAACCGCGCGGCGGATTCGAGAAAGGCGTGTCGGCCGTAACTGTTCCATTGTTCGCTCGGCCCCGCATCGGCGGCAAACGTGAAGAGGAACGCATCGCCGAGAACGGCCGCGAGTTCGTCGCGCGGGACCGAGCGGCCGTAGGCGCTCAAGACGGCTCCGAGGCCGCACAGCAGCGATTGCGAAGGCTCGACCGCCTCAGGAACTCGCAACGTCGAGAGTCGCGCATCTGCGGGGTTCGACGTCATGGAGCCTCCCCCATCGCGTCGGTCCTGTGCCAAGAACCATCCGGGCCCAAAAGCTCGTGGGGTCGGTACTGTGCCTTGTAGTTCATCTGACGGCAATCCCGAACGTAGTAACCGATGTACCAATACGCCAGGCCTCTTCGGCGACACTCTTCGATCTCGTAAAGCGCGCTGTACACGCCGAGACTGCGCCGGGCATACGCGGGATCGAAGTAGAAATAGACGCTGGACAAAGCGTCCGGACAGACATCCACCATCCCGACGGCCGCGAGCCGGTCGCCGATCGTGTAGGTCATCTCAAACGTCTGCGTTCGCCGCGTCGAATCTTCGATCGGCGAGCGGAACAAAAACTCCTCGAAGCCCGCCCGGTCGTCACAGTCCAGATCGTAATGTTGCCGGCTTTTGTACTCGTTATAAATCCGCCATTTCTCGTCGGTCGCGATCGGCGGTCCTATGAGCACCTGGACATCGGTATTGCGACGCAGGACACGGCGCTGCGACCGGCTGGCGACAAACTCTTGA
>CAYMXF010000608.1:0-1729 GCA_964393935.1 uncultured Planctomycetaceae bacterium | reverse complement strand
CGGCCTCCAGCGATTTCAAAATACTGCGGTCATTCCACATCAGGGCGGGAGAAATAATGCCGCACCGTGAAAACGTCTTCGGGTATTTGTGGCAGATATGCAGCGAGATCAGCCCCCCGAGCGACGAGCCCGCCATGCCCGTGTTCGCGCGATCCGGCTTCGTGCGATAGGTCTTGTCGATGAAGGGTTTGACCTCCTCCACCAAGAATTTGGCGTACACGTCGCCGCGCCCGCCCGCCTTGCGACCCTCGTCGCGGTCCGGCGTGTACTCCTCCATCCGCGCCGGCGTGTTGTAGAGGCCAACGATGATGATCGGCTCGATCTTGCCCGCCTGGATCAGCCGCTCGGCGTGCTCGTCGGCCTGCCATTCGACGCCGATGAACGACGTCAAGGCGTCGAAGAGGTTCTGCCCGTCGTGCATGTAGAGCACGGAATACCGCCGCTTCTCGTCCTTCTTGTAATCCGGCGGGAGATAGACGGCGATCGTCCGCGTGTTGCCGAGAAACCTCGAGGCGAAGTCCTTGTGATTGCGCACGTCGCCGGTGACGCTCGTGGAGGGCTTCTTTGGAGTTGAAGCGCTTTGCGGTTCGATCGTCATGCTCGCCCATCGGGCCACCGTGAGCTCAATTCGGTCGTTACCGGAGATGCGATGGCTCCGGTTGGCGATGTCGCCGCCTTCGCCGGATTTTTCGACGCTGGTCCACGAGCCGAGCGTCGCCTTAAACTCTATCGCATCTCCAACTGACAGTTCCGCGGCACCTTCATATCGATCGCCGGTGGTCCGTTTCAGCGCCAGGCCGGGCGGCGTCCAGCTTCCCAGCGCGGGCGGGCTGCCGCAGATGTAGACTCGGGCATCGCCGGGGGTGTCCTTGGGGACGGTGACGACAAAGGTGACGCGAGCCTTGCCCTTGGCATCCTCATCGCTAAGCGATGTCAAGGCTTTGTCGGGAGCGGCGATCATCGCGGACATAAGAGACAAAGCTGCGGCAATGAGAGGGGGCATGGGCGTCTCCTTCGGCGTATTATGCTCTGAAACTGACAAGGGACCAAACCTCGCGTGGTTTCCGGAGCCCGTCGTGAAAAACAATGTCGTGAGTACCAAAGAGATTCGCATCTACGTTTGTTACGAGCCGGACCAGCGGCTTTGCGCCGAGCCGATCAGCGTCGGGCCGCGGACCAACACCGATCTGGATGTCTACGACCAACGGGTGCAGGTGCCGGTGGAGAGCAAGGAAGCCGAGCCGATCAAGGAAACGCTGTCGCGGCAGATCAAGGCCGCGGACGTCACCATCTGCCTGATCGGGCCGGAGACGCACGCCAGCGACTGGATCGCCTGGGAGTTGTCGGTCTCCAAAAGCGAGCCGGGCCGCAATGGTCTGGTGGGGATCGTGCTGCACGAGTACGACCGGCATCCGCCGGCGATGGAAGACAGCGGGGCAATCTTTGTTCGCTTCAAGCAGGATCTGGTGGAACGGGCGGTCCGTTGGGCTGTCGAGGAGCCGCAAACGTCGGACGACTTCACACTGGTGGATGAGTGAGCCACGCGGGCAGAGAGCAGGCTTTAGACTACAGGCTACAGGCTACAGGCTACAGGCTGCTCTCTACGGTTCCTCGTGGGCCAACCGCCAAAAGAGAAGGAACCCCACGCCGGAGATAACGAAGCCGACGGCGAAGACGCCCCAGTCGATCCACGCATAGAGCAAGGCGCCGGCAAACGGGGCGATGAGCC
>CAYMXF010000607.1:0-1737 GCA_964393935.1 uncultured Planctomycetaceae bacterium | reverse complement strand
CCGGCGACGACAATTACCGCGCTCGTCTGCGCCGCCGCCGCCTGACGAGCCAAGAGCGCGTGATAAAGCCCGCCTCGCTCGGCCGGCGCGAAGGTCTTGATGAGTTCCACCGTGCCGGCCCCAGCCGTCTTCGCCGCCATCGAGTGAAGCTTCTCCAGCGTCGCCGTAAGATTGGCCAGATGGGATTCGCGGGCTTGTCGATCCCGCTCGCGGTGTTGCCGCTCCTCTTCCAATCGCTGTTGCCGGATTGCCGCTGACTTCGCACGCGATTGCGATTCGGCGTAGTCCGACGAGTGCGCGGTGAACCGCGCGGACGACATCAAGGCGAGCCCGGACTCAAATGCCAACGGCCGAAACTCCTCGGCCAGCCTTGCGTCGAACGCCTCGGCCGCGCCGGCGGAGAGGAGTTCTTCCGCCTTTCTACCCTTCACAATCGTCTCAAGCGCACGCCGAACCACCGGCTCGCAATGCTGTCTTAGCCGGTCGGGACTCAAGGTCTCGGCAGCCGCCATGATCGTTTTACCGAACGCGAGCACCTCGGCGCGATCGATACCCACGCCGACGGATAGCCCGACGCTCGCTCTGACGGCAAAACCGTCCTTCGAGGTAAGCCCAGTGAATTCATATTCAAATTCAAAGGGCGTCGTGCGAACGAAAAGCAGTTTGCGGCAACCCTCGGCCTCGATCGACCGCCCCGTCCCGACGACCGCCGGCGTTCCCGACTCACCCCAGATCATCGCGATGCAGTCCGGCGGTACTGACACACTTCGCGTAAGAAGGGAAAAAACGTCCTGCGGCCGCACTGTCCGCGCGACGATGTTCGGCTCCGTCGTGAAATGCTCAATACTAGACGTGCCAGCTTTCATGCCTTCAATGCCAGTGGACGATATTCTCGTGTTCTGAGTCTGCTCGGCGCTCCCTTACGGTCGCGGCTCTGATCGTACGGCCGCTTCAGCTCGCATCCCGGAACTGTTCAAAACGCACGAGGTCCTGCTTCTTCACGGACGGCGTGACTTCCGCCAGCGCGCCGAGGATATCCGTCATGCCGATCGGCCGCGCCGTTGCGCCACCGACCGCGCCCATGAACGGGATCGTCGCGGCCCGCTCGGCGACGGCCTTAATGTCCGCGCCGCTGTACCCGTCCAGCTTGGCCACGAGTTCCGCGAAGTCCACGTCGTCCGCCATCGGGCGGCTTCCCAGGTAAATCTCCAAGAGCCGATGCCGCGCCGGTTCGTCCGGCAACGGGACATAGACCTTCCCGTCGAAGCGCCCCGGCCGCATGACCGCGCTATCTAGCGCCCACGGCTCGTTCGTCGCGCCGACAAACAGAAGCGGGCTCGACGCCGACGAGCGGTCAAAGCCCTCCAGCTCTTGCAGAATCTGCGGCACGACGCGGGTCATGACGCTGCTCGACGAATCCCGCCGTCTCGGCACCATCGCCTCGATCTCGTCGATGAAGATGATCGCTCGCGGCTCGGCCTTCGCGGCCTCGAAAAGCTTGCGGACGTTCTGCTCGGCCTCGCCGACCCATTTGGACATCACCTGCGCCGGAGAGACGACGAACATCGTCGCGTCGATCTCGCAGGCGACCGCCTTGGCGATCATCGTCTTGCCCGTCCCCGGCGGCCCGTAGAGCAAGAGCCCGCCGCCCGTGGCGATCTTGTACTTCGCCGCCAGCTCCGGGTGGGCGAACGGGTAGATCATCTTCAGGCGGATTTCCTGCTTGACGTCGTCGAG
>CAYMXF010000606.1:0-1740 GCA_964393935.1 uncultured Planctomycetaceae bacterium | reverse complement strand
GCCATCGACCGCCACGGCAAACGGCTCATCCTGCGCCTTTCCAACGGCGGCGAACTCGTCATCCATCTCGGCATGAGCGGCCGTCTCACCCTCGTTCCCACCGCCGAACCGCTCCTGCCGCACACCCACGCGCGATTCACCTTCCGCGGCCGCACCGTTGAGCTTCGCTTCCGCGATCCCCGCCGCTTCGGAGGCATTTGGTTCTTCAACGCCTCCGAGGAAAAATCGCGCGGCCGGCTCAAGCCCCTCGGCCCCGACGCCTTGTCCATCCGCGTCCCCGTCCTCCGGCAAATCCTCCAGCGCGGCCGACAGATCAAGGCCCTGCTCATGGACCAACAAGCCATCAGCGGGCTGGGCAACATTTACTGTGACGAAGCCCTCTTCTCCGCGCGCATCCACCCGCTCTCCCGCTCCGCCGACCTCGCGGAGAAACAAGTCCGGCAATTGGCCTGCGCGATCCGCAAGGTCCTCCGCGCCTCGATCGAATCCGGCGGCTCGACCTTGAACGACTACCGCCGCGCCGACGGCCGCGAAGGCGCGTTCCAAAACATGCTCAGGGTCTACGACCGCGAAGGCGCGCCATGCAAGCGTTGCGGCGCGAAGATTCAGCGCATCCTCGCCGCAGGCCGCTCGACGCACTTCTGCCCGAAGTGCCAGAAGCGCTGCAATTCCCTCCCCTTGCGAAGGGGAGGGCAGGGTGGGGTTAAGTGAATTGGCGCTGACGTTCGAAATCAACCGAACTTCGGCGCGATCCCCAGGCTCTTGCGCACGACCGACATCTGTCCGGCGTGCAGCCCCTCGTGCCAGGCAATCGTCGACATGAGCACCGCCCGATTCGCCGCGAACTGCGACATGTCACCCTCGATCGGCTTGACCAGCTCCGCGTCGCTCATCGACTTGAACCAGCCGATCAACTCCTGCCGGTTCTTGTCGAGCGCCTCCTTCACCTCCGCGACCGGCGGATAGTCCGTCCGATTCGGCGTCGGCTTGGACTTCATGAAGAACAGCTTCTCCCACTTCTCAAACCGGTTATAAGGCCGCCCGCCGACGTTGTTCAGGAAATACTCGTCGGTGCATGCCAGATGCCCCAAGATCCACAAGACGTGATTGGCTCCCGCGAACGGTTGGTGGCAGACCTTGCCGTCGGGGACATCCTCGAACAGCCCCAACGTCACATGCCGCGAAAACGCCAGCGCCCCCAGACCGGTCTCTAACAACGTGCTTCCCATGTCGCATCTCCTTTCGACTCGCCTCAATAAGTAACAGTATAGGATGAACGGCCCTCGAATGCGATACAATGCCCCAGGCGCCCACAATGTCTCTCACGCCCGTCATCCGCCCGGCCACACAGGATGATCTGCCGGACATCCTCCGCCTCTACGCCCTGCCCGACTTCGACGACGGTCGCACCCTCCCGCTCGACGAAGCGCGCGAGCGATTTGCACGTCTCCATCGCTACCCCGATTATCGCCTTTACGTCGCGCATGAGGGCGGCCGCATCGTCGGCACCTTTGCGCTGCTCGTCATGGAAAAGCTGCTCCACCCCGGCGAGCCCGCCGCGATCGTTGAGGACGTCATCGTCGACGCCGACTGCCGCGGCAAAGGCATCGGCCGCCGGATGATGCAGTTCGCCATGGAGCTGGCCCGCGAAAAGGGCTGCTACAAACTCGCCCTTTCCACCAACGTCAAACGCGCCGCCGCCCATCGCTTCTACGAATCCCTCGGCTTCACCCGCCACGG
>CAYMXF010000605.1:0-1748 GCA_964393935.1 uncultured Planctomycetaceae bacterium | reverse complement strand
ATAATGCCGGCCAGGCCATCATCGTTTTTGACAGGTCGGGCACCATCCGCGAGGCGAACGAAGCAGCAGCCACCCTGTTTCGGAGTGAGCCCGATGCATTGAGGGGAAGCAACATTCAGGCCGTGCTCGGCAAGCCAGGCGTAGAATCGATTGAGCCTCCCAAGGCCGGGGAAAGGTGGCTGGGGAGCGAGTTCCTGCTGAAGAACCCTGATGGTGAAGTGTGGCTCGAACCATTGTGCACGCGACTGTCGGCGAGCGACGACGGGCTCGTCGTGGCACTGTTCCGCGACATCACTTCACGCCGAGAATTCCAGTCCTACGCTCGAGAGATCGTGCGTGCACAAGAGGACGAGCGCCAGCGCATAGCCCGGGAACTGCACGACATCAGTCTCCAATCGATCGTGCTGCTTTGTCGAAAGCTAGACGCCGTCGCAGAAGCCGCCGACGACCTCGTGCCAGGCAACGTGTTCGAAACCGTCACCAGCGCTCGAGAACTCGCCGAGGACCTTGGCGCCGAGTTGCGCCGGTTCAGCCGAGATCTGCGGCCATCCGTGCTCGACGATCTCGGCCTTGCCCCTGCCATCCGTAGCCTGCTCGCCGAACTGACTTCGCGATCGGGAATCCAGACCCGCTTCGTCACGAGCGGCGTCCACATGAGGCTGCCCGAAAACTGCGAAGTAACGATCTTTCGCATAACCCAGGAGAGCCTCCGAAACGTGGAGAAGCATTCGGGCGCCACCCGCGTGGTGGTCAAGCTCACGCTGGATCGAGATTGGGTCAGGCTTTCGGTGGTCGACAATGGTCATGGTTTTGAGTTGCCACAGTCGATGCCGAATCTGGCGACCGGGGGCCGATTGGGGCTCCTGGGGATGAGGGAGAGAGCGACTATAGCTGGCGGAACGTGCGCCATCTCGTCTCGACCGGGCCATGGAACTCGTATTACGGTGCGGTTGCCGTCTTCAAACCCCGCGGTAAGCGTCTCTGGGAAACCGGCCGCGTAGGAGCTGGCTACCCTAAGAGGACGAACCCTGCCCGCACCAAGGCCGCCGTACCGAATGCGCCGAACAGGACCGCCGCGACGACCGCCGCCGTCCTGTCCGGCACGCGGTTTCGGGCCGCGACGCCGAGGGCGATCGCCAGGGCATCCGCGGCCACCATGCCCAGCGTAGAACCGAGCCAGACGCCGACGAACCCTTCGTAGTTGCCGGCGATCGACATTGTTGCCAATTGGGTCTTGTCGCCGAGTTCAGAGACGAAAAACGCAGTCGCCACCACTCCAAACGCGCCCATCCAGGTAGCGCCTTTAGGAGCTCTGCTGTCGTCTAGCGTGTCGCCGCGCAGACCCCAGAGCGCGAACAAGTAGAACGACAGTCCGACGGCGATCATGAGGGCCGCTTCCGGCAACAGGTCCGAGGCCGACGCACCTATCGCAGTCGACCCCAGATGCACCACGAGCGTGGCCGCTGTGACGGCCAGGATCACGAGCCACCAGCGGTACCGGGTCGCGAACCACAGCGCCACGAGCTGGGACTTGTCTCCGAGTTCAGCGAAGAAAATCAGAGAAAAGGAAATTAAAAAGGCCGACATCGAAGCTCCTCGCTCGTGCCGGCCCACCTCGACGATCGGCCGGCACACTGAAGTGCGCTGGCCGAAAGTCTCGTCCGCTTCTTTTGAAGCCGCGTCACCGCCCTCTCTCGAGGAAGCATGTCGATGGCGCGCTAGAGACTACTCCCCTTCGGTCATCGCGA
>CAYMXF010000604.1:0-1751 GCA_964393935.1 uncultured Planctomycetaceae bacterium | reverse complement strand
GTCCGGGAACTGCAGGATCGCGTTCATCAATTGCAAGAAGAGCGATCGCGGCTGGTCGAGTACGCCGAGCGGCTGACGGCCTCTCGGCGCGTGGCCCAGGTCGATGTGCTCAACCGGCGAAACGATGAGGCGGGACGTCCAATCACGACGCTGCGCTGGCAGGAGATCGACGAGGGCGGCGCGCTGGCGACCCCGCGGACGATCGAGGTGCTGGGGACGTCGGCGTACTTCGAAGCGATGGTGATCAAGTTCGATTATCGGCATGTCCGCGAGGGAGACGCGACGAAGGGCGCGAGCCTGGCGGTCTTTCGACGCATCTTCGGCGAACTGGAGCCACCTGAGGCGGGCGATCCGTTGCCGCCGCCGAGCGCGGCGGGTATCCCCGCGCAAGCGGATTTGTGGAAGCGGTTTTGGGAGATCGTGAACGATCCGCGGCTGGCCGCGGAGTACGGCATCCGCGTCGCGCAGTGCGAAGCGCCGAGCGTGCCGCTCGCGCCGGGGCAGACGTGGGAGGTCACGCTGGACGTGGCGGGGGGATTGAACGTGAAGAAGATCGGAGAAAGACCCATCGAGTCAGCTCCTTCGGACAGCGAGAACGACAGCTTATGATGGTCGGATGTCATCCTTTGATAGGATTGCGGATGTCGCCGTGGTCGGCGCCGGGGCGGCGGGGTTGGCGGCGGTGATTTTTACGGCCCGGCGGGCACCGGGGCTGAGCGTCATCGCTCTCGATGGCGCGAAGAAGCTTGGGGCAAAAATCCTCGTCAGCGGCGGAGGGCGGTGCAATGTCACCAACCGCGTCGTGACGACTGGCGATTTCTGGGGCGGGAGCCGGCACGTCGTTCAGCGGATTCTCGGCAGCCTTTCGGTCGAGGAGACGATCGCCTTTTTCAATGAGATCGGCGTTCGACTGCACGAGGAGGAGAACGGCAAGCTCTTTCCAGATTCCAACAGCGCCAAGACCGTGTTGAATGCGTTGATCGCCGAGGCGGAGCGGCGCGGGGTGTGCCTGCTGACGGACCATCGAGTGACCGGCGTTGAGCGAGGGCCGACACACTTTGAGGTTGTTACATCCAGCGGGCCGATACGGGCGCGGCACGTTGTTCTGGCGACGGGCGGTCTTTCGTTGCCCAAGACCGGCAGCGACGGGGTCGGGTATCGGCTGGCGACGGCGTTGGGGCATACTTTGACGCCGACGATACCGGCGCTGGCGCCGCTCATTCTCGAAGGCGACTTTCACGCGCAGTTATCCGGAATCAGCCACGTCGTCGAATTAACCGTCCGCGTGGAGAACCAAAAGCCCGTACGAATGACCGGCTCGATGCTCTGGACGCACTTCGGCGTCAGCGGGCCGGTGGTGCTCGACGCTTCGAGGCACTGGCATCGTGCGAAGCTGGAAGGATGCGACGTGGCCGTCAGTACGTCCTTCCTTCACGATGAGACCTTTGAATCGCTCGAACAAAAGCTGATCGCGTCGGCGACATTTAGCCCCAAGGCGCAGCTCCGCACGGTCTTGGCGGGAATGCTGCCGACGCGGCTGGCACAGGCGATCCTTCACCGGCTCAAAATCGTGGAACAAGTCGCGATGGCGCATCTGTCGCGGGAGGATAGACGGCGGTTGGTCCGGGCGCTACTCGAATGGCCGCTAGCGGTGGTGGATAGCCGGGGCTACGGTTACGCGGAAGTGACTGCCGGCGGCGTGCCGCTGACGGAGATCGATCCGGCAACGATGGAATCGCGAAAGTGCCCGG
>CAYMXF010000603.1:0-1757 GCA_964393935.1 uncultured Planctomycetaceae bacterium | reverse complement strand
CTTGGTCAGCGGGCCGCGGTACTCGCGCGCTTGATCGCCGGTCAGGTCGCAAACGTAGGCCCTGCCCTTCTTAATCAGCTCGACGGCCCAATCGTACATCTGTTGAAAATAGTCGCTGGCGTAGAGCAGCCGGTCGCCCCAATCCGCCCCTAGCCAGCGGGCATCCTCGATGATCGATTGGACGTACTCGTGCTCCTCCTTCTCGGGGTTCGTGTCGTCGAAGCGGAGGTTGAACTTTCCGCCGAACTCCTGGGCTAGGCCGTAGTTCAGGTTGATGCTCTTGGCGTGGCCGATGTGCAGGTAGCCGTTGGGCTCCGGCGGAAAGCGCGTGTGGACCCGCCCGCCCCACTTCCCGGTGCGGTTGTCCTCGGCAATGATGTCTTGGATGAAATGTGTTGAAACTTTTGTATCGTGGTCGGCCATATCGAGCATCCTGAACCTGCCGGCGCGATTACCATTCCAGGCCAAATGAGTGACGAAGCGCGCGTTCAAGTGAGAACATTTGTTGCGCGGATAAACTTAGAATTCGCTGCCGGAACCGCTCGCGCGGGATGGTGTGTATGTTATCCGTGTTGATGACGCAGTCTGCCGGCATGCCGTCGGAGGTGGAGAGAGATACCTCGCACGGCAGTGATCGCACGACACGAGTGATCTCTGCAACCGTCACATTTCCGCGACGATCAAGGTCCTCGCTGCGTGAGACGATAACGACCGGCCGAAAACCCGCGGTGCCCGCTAGTTCCGCCCACCAGACTTCGCCGCGCGTCACTGCTTGCCCTTTCGGCCGTTGACGAGCGATTCCGGATAGAACGCTGACCAGTCATCTCCTTGCGAAACTTCCGTCCAGACTGCGAGGCCACGGGCGCCCACTCCGGCGTCATCGTCGTCGGATGGCGATAATCGTGAGAGAAGCAAGCGAACGAGTTCCTCGCGTTCCGTTTCAGGCAGAGCCAAGGCATCTTGGATGATGGTTTCGAGTCGCGTCATGCGAATGATTCTATCATTCAACTCCCTACCGGTCTAACCAGTGCCGATTCAAATCGACCGATGTCGAATACATCGACGAATTCGATCAGCGGTCCTGACCTTTCCCAATAACGCCAGCGTCTCGCCGATCGCGGGGCTGATGGTCCGGCCGGTCAGGGCGACGCGGAGCGGTTGGGCGACGTCGTTGGTCTTTGCGCCCGCCTGTTCGCAGACCACTTTGACGAGGGCGTCGATCCGCTCGACGGTCCAGGGCTCCACCGCTTCGAGCAGCGGCAGCAGTCGTTCGAGCATCGCAAACCCGGCGCCTTCCCTCTTTTCCAAGACATCCTTGACCGCCTTGGGGTCGTACTGCACCGATTCGTCCGGTGCGAAGAGCACGCCGACTTTCGTATCGATGTCGTGAAACGTGCGGAAACCCTTGCAAACCCGCAGCACTTCCGCGAGCGTCTTGTCGTCGAGCGAGGCCAACGGCGAGCCGCCGACTTTTGCATAGTCGCGAAAGCCCGCCAACAGTCGGTCGGGCGTTGCATCGGCGCAATAAACCGTGTTCATCGCCAGCAGCTTTTCCCGATCGAACCGACCCGCCGTCTTGTTGATCCGGTCGAGGCTGAACTCCGCGGTCATCTCCTCGCGGGTCAGCTTCTCGCGGTCGCCGCCCGGCGACCAGCCGATCAGTGCGACGAAATTCGACAATGCCTCGGGCAGATAACCACTAGCCCGAAAGTCGTGAACGTCGATCTCGGGGATTTCGACACCCGCCGCCGCGGCAA
>CAYMXF010000602.1:0-1757 GCA_964393935.1 uncultured Planctomycetaceae bacterium | reverse complement strand
CCGCCGACGCGATACAACCCGCAGACGACCGCTTGGCCCGGAAACTGCTCCCGCGGGATGTGCGGACATAGAGCGACAGCGTCGATGTAGATGGCGTGGCCGCCCGGCGGTTGGACGATGGGAATACCGGCGGCGAGCAGCTTCTCGCCCAGGTACTCGACGCTTCGGATTCGGTAGGCCAGATAGTCTTCGTGGACAACCTCCTCGAAGCCCTGCGCCATCGCCTCAAGGTCGCGTCCGGCCAAGCCGCCGTAGGTGATGAAGCCTTCCGTGAGAATCAGCAGGTTGCTCGCGCGATGCAGCATGGCCTCGTCGCGCAGCAGCAACAAGCCGCCGATATTGGCCAGACCATCCTTCTTGGCGCTGATCGTGGCGCCGTCCGCAAGGTCAAACATCTCACGTACGATCTCGCGCACCGTGCGGTCGGCCATACCCGGTTCGCGCCGCTTGATAAAATACGCGTTCTCGGCGAACCGGCAGGCGTCAAGAAAGAACGGCAGCTTGTGGCGATCGCAGACGGCCCGAACGGCACGGAGGTTTTCGATGCTCACCGGCTGACCGCCGCCGCTGTTGTTGGTCACCGTGACCATGACGAGTGGGATGCGGTTACGCCCGACCTCCGCGATGAGCTGATCCAAGGCCGCGACATTCATGTTGCCCTTGAACGGATGGCGATTCGTCGGCTCGGCGGCTTCTGCGATAGGCAGATCGACGGCCTGTGCGCCGGAGTGTTCGACGTTGGCGCGCGTCGTGTCGAAGTGAGCATTGTTGGGGACGATCTTTCCCGGCCCGCCGACGAGTTCGAAAAGGATGCGTTCGCTGGCTCGGCCCTGGTGCGTGGGGAGGACATGACCGAAGCCGGTCAGTTCGGTAATGCGGTCCTGGAAACGGTAGAAGCTGCTCGCGCCGGCGTAGGACTCGTCCCCGCGCATGATGCCGGCCCATTGCTCGGACGACATCGCCCCCGTGCCGCTGTCGGTGAGCAGGTCGATGAGGACGTCATCGGCGCGGACGAGGAACAGGTTGAAGCCGGCCTCGCGGAGGATGCGCTCGCGCTGCTCGCGCGTGGTCATTCGGATCGGCTCGACGGACTTGATGCGAAACGGTTCGATGATGGTCTTCACGACCGACTCCTAATCGCGCAGGACTTTTTCGCCGGCGACCGGCTCGAAGTGCGCCTGAAAAAACCGCAAATGCTTGGGCTCGTAGGTCAACCGCAATCCGACGATTTTTTCGCGGTTCTTGTGCAGTTCGATGACGGATTCGGCGGTCACGTCCATGTGGGCCTGGGTATAGACGCGCCGCGGGATCGTCAACCGCACCAGCTCCAGACGCGGAAAGACGTTCTTGCCCGTCTTTGCATCACGCCCGGCGGAGACGGCGCCGCGTTCCATCGCTCGAACTCCGGAATCGACATAGAGGGCGGCGGCCAGCGCTTGCGCCGGGAACTGTTCCCGCGGGATGTGCGGCAGATACCGGGTGGCGTCGAGGAAGATACCATGCCCGCCAATGGGCCGGACGATCGGTACGCCGGCCTGAATCAGCAGATGGCCGAGGTATTCGACCTGTCCGATGCGGGCGCGCATATGGTCGAAATCGACCGACTCGCGTATGCCGATGGCCATCGCCTCCATGTCCCGCCCGGCCAGGCCGCCATACGTGTGGAGTCCTTCGTAAATGACAACCATGTTTCTTGCCACGTCCGCCAATTCGTCGTCGTTGACCGCGAGGAAGCCGCCGATGTTGACCAAGCAGTC
>CAYMXF010000601.1:0-1762 GCA_964393935.1 uncultured Planctomycetaceae bacterium | reverse complement strand
GGGCGGGAAGCACCTCGATTCCCGAATCGTGCTTCAGCATCAGCGCCTCGAGATACGCCGCATCGAGGCGGTCGCCGGCCTGGACCATATCGACGATGCTGCGCATCGGCTGAAGGTCGAGATAAAGCCCGACCGTTCCCCATTGGACGTCGAAATCCAGCAGGCAGACGCGCGCCTTGTGCTCCTCGACCAGGCTGCACGCGGTCTGGATGGCGATCGTCGTGGCGCCGGCGCCGCCCACCGACTTGACGAAGCTCAAGATGCGGCCCGACGCCCGTCCACCGGCATCCTGGAGTTTGAGACGGTCCGCCACCGCCTGGAAGGCCGTCACGAGGTCGGCGGTTGCGATCGGCTGGCGCAGGATGTCGGTGACGCCAAGCCGCATGAGCTGGCGCATGCCGTCCATCGACGCATCGGGCGAGGTCGCGATGACCGCTATGCGCTGCCCGTGCTGCTGGATGAAATTGCCGAGCCGCGCCAGATTCTGCTGATCGCCAAGATTGACGTCGGTGAGCACGACGTTGGGCCGGTGGTAGGCCAGGAGATCGTCGGTGACCGCCCCAAGATCGGCGTTCAACACCTCGATCCGCACGCCGTTGAGCTGCGCCGAGGTCTCCTTCAGCGCATTGCCCGTCTCGGGCGACCGCAGGACCGCGAGCACGCGTATTGGTATGGTCGTTCTGATCATTATCTTTTTCGAATCGTTCCTTCGGGGTCCAAGAAGGCTTTCTTCATTGCGTTCACGACTGTGGGCCGCTGTTCATGTCCTCGCCGATCAGCGTCGCACGCGTTTGCGGCATGGGCAGCGTGTCGAGACCGATCATGGGCCCGGCGAGGATGAAATTGAAATTCATGTTCCTGAGCCGAACCTCGACTTCGGGAACGACGCCGCCGGCGGTGAGAAGCGAGGTGTAGCCGCGACCGGCAAAGCGCAACTGCGGAATATCCGTATAAGTTATCTGGACGTTTGCCGGCGTGATGAAGGGGTGGACGCCGCACATGCGTTGCCAAATGTTTCTGAAGATGGCGTCGCCGTTCAGCGCGCCAGCCGGCCGACTGGCGGTAGAGCTGGGGTCGTAGCCGCCAGTGCAGGTCGCCGTCACCGACACATCGGGGTCCGCGCATCGGTTGGTCGTTGAATTCGATGTGCAGGTGATGGTTCCAAAGGTGTCGCTTGCGAGGCATTGGTTACCGAGGTTACTGAAGTCTGGTTTCGTGCAGTCGACAGATTCGAGTCCCGACGCAACCGGCCACGACGCGACCGCAAGGCGCGCGCCAAGCTGCGTCGCCTTCTCGGCCGCGTTCCACTGGTAGAGCGCGAATCCGAACTCAAGGATGCCAAAGGTCAGCAGCAGCAGAGGAAACGCGATGAGCGCGAATTCGACGGCGGGACCGCCGCGTTCATCGGCGGAAAACGCCCGAAGGCGATGATGACCGCTTCGCATGGCGCCTACTCCCCGATGAACCGCGCTTGCGCGATCGACGAAAGCGACAGGCTGTTGCCGACGATGAAAGCGGCAATGATAGGAACATAGGTGATCTGCGCCGAAACGTGAATCGTCGGAACACGGCCATTGCCCGGATAGCGGTAGCGCGGCAGGTTGCCGCTCACCGGATTGTCGACGCAGGTCACGCTGATCGTCACCGAGCTTGGATCGGTCCAATAATACAGCAGCGGTTCGGCGCCCTGGGAGTCGATTTGTCCGTTGAGTGCCAGGTTGCGCGCCGCGCTCTGGACCGTTTCGCTGCCAAAGCTTCGGCT
>CAYMXF010000600.1:0-1767 GCA_964393935.1 uncultured Planctomycetaceae bacterium | reverse complement strand
AGCGCCGGATCAGTTCGTCGGTCAACATGCGCGCCAAGGGAAACTCCGCGAGGCGCGGATGGCCGGCGGCATCGCGCGGGACTTTCTTGCCCAGCAGCCGCTCGAGTTCATCGCAATCTCCGAGACGATAAGCCAACCCTTCGGCGACCACGGCGACGCCGTCGCCTCGGCCCATCGCGCGGCGCTTGAGGATCGATCCTTCGAGCACGTCGGCGACGGCTTGCAGCGTCGTCGTCTCGCCGAATTCCTCGGGCAGGAGCGTGACCGTCGCGCCGGTCGCCTTGCCCATGCCCAGGGCGAGAAAGCCCGCATGACGCCCCATGGCGACGACGAGGAACCAGCGTTCGGTCGTTCGGGCATCCTCCATGAGGTTCGCCACCAACTCCGAGCCGAGGTCGCGCGCGGTGTTGAAGCCGAAGGTGGGGATATCGCCGGGCAGCGGCAGGTCGTTGTCGATCGTCTTGGGCACGTGCACGACGCGAATGCGTCCGCCGGTCCGCTCGGCGACGAAACGCGCGGAAAGGGCGGTGTCGTCGCCGCCGATGGTCATGACGTGCGTGACGCCGAGTTCGGTGAAGTGTTGCAGGACGCAATCGATCTTTTTCTTGTCGGCGTGGACGAGCGTGGAGGTGTTGACCTCCGATTCGTCGAGCAGCGTCGTCCGCGAGGTGCGGAGCATCGAACCGCCGTCGAAGTGGATGCGGGCGACGTCCTTGATCTTGAGTTCGACGGTGTGCCGCTCGGGGACGAATTTGTCGGAAGAGACGTGCTTGAAGCCGTCGTACAAACCGACCACGGTCATCCCGCGGTTGATGGCCTCGATGGTCGCCGCGCCGATGACGCCGTTGATCCCCGGCGCCGGTCCGCCGCCGACGATGATCGCTAATCTATTCTGGTTTGTAGCCATAGGCGTTCCATGCCTCGCTAAAACGATTTACTACATAATAACCGAAACCGCAAGCGGCAATCTCGACCCGGACTTTCATCGGTAGGATAGCGTATCGATTGCAGCAATGTTGGGGTAAAAACCTTCGGGAGTTGCAGGTTTAGGGGTACGAATTCAGCGGTGCCCGTTTATAGACTACTGTTTTGCGACGTTGCCGCGTACGGCGAGGATCGGCACGCGGATGCCGTGGCGGACGCCGGTGATGGTTTCGCCCTTCAGGAGGTCGACGATGCCGCGATGGCCGTGGCCACCGACGACCATCAGATCGGCGCCGCATTCGTCGACCAGTCGAATCAATTCGCGAGCCACGTCGCCGTAGCCGAGCATCGCGCGCACGCCGGGGACGTTCTGTCCCGTCAGATCGCGCCGAATGCGTTCCGCGAGCGTTTGCAGATACTCCGAGTCCTGGCGGCTCTCCATGTCGTTCGTCTGCGAACCGTACCACTGACCGCCGACGCCTTCGACGACGTGCATCAAGACGAGTTCCGCGCCGTGCGTCTTGGCCAGGTTGATCGCCTCGGCGAGCATCGACGCGTCCGTCGGCAAGGCTTCCAGGGCGACGCCGATCCGTTGGAACCGCCGGCCCGCCGTGCGTGCAGCGTCGGCAACGTCGTCGGCGCGAACCTCTGGCGGCGTCACCACCGGCCGTTCGCGATGAATGGCGATCCAGACCAACAGTGCCGCCAAAGCCGCAACGATCGGCACGACGGTCAATAGGACCACCCAGCCATGAGGCCCCGCCGCCGTGGTCCATTTCCCAATCTGGCCGACGACGAGCTTGACGTTCAGTCCGATGATGATCGCGGCGACGATCCACGCGA
>CAYMXF010000599.1:0-1767 GCA_964393935.1 uncultured Planctomycetaceae bacterium | reverse complement strand
CCGAAGCCAAGCTCGACGTCGTTGAGATTTGGGCTTTCATCGCCAAAGACAATCCAGCCGCCGCCGATCAACTGCTGCACTCTTTTGACGAAAAACTGATATTCCTTGCAGAGTCGCCGTTCGTGGGTCGACCACGAAATGAATTGGCACCGACGCTACGAAGCTTCTCGGTCGGGAATTACTTGCTTTTTTATCGACCGATACCGGACGGAATCGAACTCGTCCGAGTCCTACATGGTGCAAGAAATCTGCGACGCCTTTTTCGGCGCGAATGACGTCGACTCCCCTGCTGAAGCGCGGGGCTACTTGATCCCATATTCCTTGATCTTCCGATAAAGCGTCCGCGCCCCGATGCCGAGCTGCTTGGCGGCCTTCTCTCGATTCCCCCCGTGCTGCGCCAGCGCGTGCTGGATCGCCATTTTTTCCAGTTCTTCGAGTGTGAGGTTAAACGCCCGCGGCTTGAGCGCGACGATGTCCGTGCTCGCATTGATCGGCGGCGTCGACGGCAGGTCGGTCACGTCCAGCGTCTCCCCGTCGCAAAAAACAATCATCTGATTCACGACGTTCTGCAGCTCGCGGACGTTGCCCGGCCAACGATAATTCTCCAACAGACGCAGGGCTTCCGCCGTCACCGTCTTGACGTTTTTCTTGTGTAGCTCGTTGGCCAATTGGATGAAATGATGAATCAGCGGCGCGATCTCCTCCCGGCGGTCGCGAAGCGGAAGCAGGTTGATATCCGCCTGGTTGATCCGGAAAAACAAATCCTCGCGAAACGCCCTATCCAAAACGGCCTGCTTGAGATCGCGGTTCGTGGCCGCGACGACGCGGACATCCACGTGGACAGGCTTGTTTGAACCGACGCGAACGATCTCGCCGCTTTCCAGCACGCGAAGCAGCTTGGACTGCATCTGCTGCGGCATGTCGCCGATCTCATCCAGGAAAACCGTCCCGCCGTCGGCCGCCTCAAAAAGCCCGCGGCGATCCGTGTGCGCGTTCGTGAACGCCCCCTTCACATGGCCGAAAAGCTCGGACTCCAGGATCCCTTCCGAGATGCCGGCGCAGTTCACCGGAACCCACGCGCCGCTCCGCCGATCGGAATTATTGTGAATCGCCCGCGCGATCAATTCCTTACCCGTACCCGACTCGCCGTAAATGACGACCGTCAGCTTCGTCTTGGCCAGCCGCCGGGCACGGTCCAGCACGCTGCGCATCGCGCTGGACACCGCGATGATGCCCTCGAAGGAAAAGGCGCGGTCGAGCTGCTCGCGCATGTTGAAGTTTTCGCGGAGGGTGATGGCCTGCCGCGCGGCGCGGTTGACCGTCGAGCGAATCTGTTCGAGATCGAGCGGTTTGGGCAGGTAATCGTACGCGCCGCCTTCAATGATCGCGTCGCGGGCCAGCTTCTCATCGCCGTGGGCGGTGATCAGAATGCCCTGCGTCCACGGGCTGACCAGCCGGGCCATCTTGAGGACGTCGAGGCCGTTGAGAGAACCTCCAAGGCGAAAATCCGTCACCACGACGTGAGGGACGCGCTGCTTCATCGACGCGACGGCCTCATCGCCGGATTCGACAAGCCGGCACGCGTGCCCCGCCCGTTCGAGCCCCTCCTTGAGGGCCTCCCCGTGCGAGCGTTCGTCTTCCACAATGAGAATAAATGCCGTGTCGGACATGATGGGTGGAAGATGTTAGCGGGGAAGGCTCCGCCCTTCCATGACGGGGCCATTCACGGGGACGCGAGAATGAGCGCTTCATCCTCGTCGGCGGCTA
>CAYMXF010000598.1:0-1769 GCA_964393935.1 uncultured Planctomycetaceae bacterium | reverse complement strand
AGCGCCGGATCAGTTCGTCGGTCAACATGCGCGCCAAGGGAAACTCCGCGAGGCGGGGATGCCCCGCGGCATCGCGGGGGACTTTCTTGCCCAGCAGGCGCTCGAGTTCGTCGCAATCTCCGAGACGATAGGCCAGCCCTTCGGCGACTACGGCGACGCCGTCACCTCGGCCCATCGCGCGGCGCTTGAGGATCGATCCTTCGAGAACGTCGGCGACGGCTTGCAGCGTCGTCGTCTCGCCGAACTCCTCGGGCAGGAGCGTGACCGTCGCGCCGGTCGCCTTGCCCATGCCCAGCGCGAGAAAGCCCGCATGCCGGCCCATGGCGACGACGAGGAACCAGCGCTCGGTCGTCCGGGCGTCCTCCATCAGATTCGCCACCAACTCTGAACCGAGATCGCGCGCGGTGTTGAAGCCGAAGGTGGGAATATCGCCGGGCAGCGGCAGGTCGTTGTCAATCGTCTTGGGCACGTGGACGACGCGAATGCGTCCGCCGGTCCGCTCGGCGACGAACCGCGCGGAAAGGGCGGTGTCGTCGCCGCCGATGGTGATGACGTGCGTGACGCCGAGTTCGGTGAAGTGTTGCAGGACGCAATCTATCTTTTTCTTGTCGGCGTGGACTATCGTGGAGGTGTTGACCTCCGATTCGTCGAGCAGCGTCGTCCGCGAAGTGCGAAGCATCGAGCCGCCGTCGAAGTGGATGCGGGCGACGTCCTTGATCTTGAGTTCGACGGTGTGCCGCTCCGGGACGAACTTGTCGGAGGAGACGTGCTTGAAGCCGTCGTACAAACCAACGACGGACATCCCGCGGTTAATGGCCTCAATGGTCGCCGCGCCGATGACGCCGTTGATCCCCGGCGCAGGTCCGCCGCCAACGATGATCGCCAATCTATTCTGGTTCGTGGCCATAGGCGTTCCGTGCCTCGCTAAAACGATTTATCATATCATAACTGAAACCGCAAGCGTCGGCACCGACCATGACTTACATTGGTAGCATAGCGTCTCGATTGCAGCAATGTTAGGGTCAAAAAAACCCTTGGAGTTGCAAGTTTAGCGGTACGAATTCAGCGGTGCCCGTTTACAGACTACTGTTTTGCGACGTTGCCGCGGACGGCAAAGATGGGCACGCGGATGCCGTGGCGGACGCCGGTGATGGTCTCGCCTTTCAGGAGGTCGACGATCCCGCGATGGCCATGGCCGCCGACGACCATCAGGTCGGCGCCGCACTCGTCGACCAGTCGAATCAATTCGCGTGCGACATCGCCGTAGCCGAGCATCGCGCGCACGCCTGGAACGTTCTGGCCCGTCAGATCGCGCCGAATGCGTTCCGCGAGCGTTTGCAGATACTCCGAGTCCTGCCGGCTCTCCATGTCATTCGTCTGCGAGCCGTACCACTGACCGCCGACGCCTTCGACGACGTGCATGAGCACCAGTTCCGCGCCGTGCGTCTTGGCGAGGTTGATCGCCTCGGCGAGCATCGGCGCGTCCGTCGGCAAGGCTTCCAACGCGACGCCGATCCGTTGGTACCGCCGCCCCGCCGTGCTCGCGGCGTCGGCCACGGCGTCGGCCCGCACCTCCGGCGGCGTCACCACCGGCCGTTCGCGATGAATGGCGATCCAGACCAACAGCGCCGCCAAAGCCGCCGCGATCGGCACGACGGTCAATAGGACCACCCAGCCATGAGGCCCCGCCGCCGTAGTCCATTCGCCGATCTGCCCGACGACGAGCTTGACGTTCAGTCCGATGATGATCGCGGCGACGATCCACGCGA
>CAYMXF010000597.1:0-1776 GCA_964393935.1 uncultured Planctomycetaceae bacterium | reverse complement strand
TTATGGCCAAGCTCACGGGCTACGAGCGCTGGAAAATCTTGCGCAAGGCCGCCGACTTGATGGCGGCGCGCAACGAAGAGCTGGGCCGGACGATTTCCAGTGAAGAGGGAAAAGTGATCGCCGAAGGGCGTGGCGAAGCGAACCGGGCGGTCGAAACGATGATGGGATCGGCCGAGGAGGCCAAGCGGATTCACGGCGAGACCGTGCCGCTTGATGCGGATCCCACCGGCAGCAAAAAATTGGGCTTCACGCTGCGGATCCCGTGCGGTGTGGTGGCGGCCATCGCGCCGTTCAATTTCCCGTTGAACCTGGTGACCCATAAGGTCGGCCCGGCCCTGGCCGCGGGCAACACGGTCATTATCAAGCCGGCTTCGGACACGCCGCTCTCGGCCTTGAAGCTCACGGAAATTCTGCTCGAAGCCGGCCTGCCGCCCGAAGGCATCCAATGCGTCGCCGGACCCGGCGGCGAGATCGGCGACGCGCTCGTCGCCGACCGGCGCGTGCGCAAAGTAACTTTCACCGGCAGCCGGGAGATCGGCGACCGGATTTGCCGCACGGCGGGGATCAAAAAAGTGACCATGGAACTCGGCTCGAACAGTCCGGTCATCGTCATGCCCGACGCCGATCTGGACAAGGTCGCGACGGTCTTGGCGATGACGGGGTATGGCAATGCCGGTCAAACCTGTATTTCTACGCAGAGAGTACTGGCGGCAAAAAAGGTCTACGGTGACTTACTGGGATCACTCAAGCCCAAAGTGGAAGCGCTGACCACGGGCAATCAGCTCGACGAGAAATCAAAAGTTGGACCGATGGTCAAGGAGAGCGAGGCGGTACGCGTCGACAGTTGGATTAAGGAAGCGGTCGCGGGCGGCGCGCGCCTGGTCGCCGGCGGCGGCAGGCGCGGCGCGATCTATATACCCGCGGTGGTCGCCGATGTGCACCCGGATATGCGCATTTCTCGCGACGAATTATTCGGGCCGGCGGTTGCCGTGACTCCGTTCGATACGATCGATGAAGCGATCGCGCTCGCCAACGACAGCGTCTACGGTCTTGCCGCCGGCATTTTCACGGAGAACCTCGAATGGGCGATGAAGTTCGCGCGCGAAGCGGAAGCGGGCAACCTCCACGTCAACTGGGGCTCGCAGTGGCGCGTCGATCTGATGCCTTACGGCGGCCTCAAAGATTCGGGATTCGGCAAGGAAGGGCCGCGCTACGCGGTCGAGGAAATGACGGAGCTTAAGATGGTGGTGTTTCACTTGAGCAGTTAGCGCCCTCGGGAACGAGTCCTTGCGGTCGAGGGCAATAGATATCTGCCTTGAGGTGGCCGTCGAATAACCGAGTTGAGTCAACGCCCGTGAAAGCATTAAGCAAACTACCAAGCACCCTACGCGTCATGGTGACTGCACGTTTCTGTGCCCTCGATCCTCAGGGCTCGCTCCCTCGGTCGCTTGGGCGACTCTTTGGTGTAAAGATTGTGAGAAAAGATGCGCTCCGACGGCCGCAAAGATAAACAACTCCGACCTATTCTCATCACGCCCGGCTACATCAAGCACGCCGACGGCTCGGTGCTGATCGAGGTCGGCGATACGCGCGTGATCTGCACCGCCAAGCTCGAAGATCGCGTGCCGCCGTTTCTGCGCAACAGCGGCAGGGGATGGATCACGGCCGAGTACGGGATGCTGCCGGGTTGTTCGCGGGAGCGCATCGCGCGCGAGTCGTCGCGCGGGAAAGTCGGCGGCAGGACGCATGAGATCCAGCGGCTCATTGGCCGGAGCC
>CAYMXF010000596.1:0-1782 GCA_964393935.1 uncultured Planctomycetaceae bacterium | reverse complement strand
CAGACGGGAATCCTCTTTCTGTTCGCGGCATCGCTCCAATTTGCGCTGGATGCAACGGTTGCCGAAAAGCGGACCAAAGCGAAGTCCATCACCTGGTTGTGCCTAGGCTTTATTGCGGTTTGGATACCGATTCTCGCGTGGCTGGCCGCTGTCGGCACTCTCAGCGATTTCTGGAAAAACGTCGCCGTTTACGATCTTTTGCGGGTATCACCCGACGCCGAGGGCGGTCGCCTTGCCGGAGCGGATCATTGGTCACAAGTTTGGGAGAACGTCAAGCTCGTGATCGTTTTGTTCGTGCCGGCCGTCTTAGCGTTCACGTCTCGGCGTTCCCTACCCTTACGAAGGGGAGGTTCAGGGTGGGGTTTTCAATCGGGGTTGCGCCTCATCGCGACCTATTGGCTGCTGACCACGGCCGCGTTCTCGCTCGCCCCGCACGGGTACGCTCATTATCTCCTTCAGGCCGTGCCGCCCGCCGCGGTGCTGGCCGCGATTGCATTTGATCGAGCGGCCCAAGGCGGCGTGGGATGGGCTTGGAAGAGCGCATTTGCCATTGGGCTCATCGGCGGCGCGATGCAACTCGGCGATCATTTCCGATTTACGTTCGATCGGGACTACGTTTACCGTGCCGCCTACGCCGAGCAACGAAACCGGAAGACGGAACTCGTCAAAGCGATCGTGCAGCGCTCGAAGGCCGGCGAGTCCGTCCTGATCTGGCCGCCGGACGACGCCGTTTCCTATTACGCCGGGAGGCGCACTCCCCTCGAATGTTCCAACGCGGTAGTCACTTACCGCGGCAAGCTCGACCGCCTGACGCCTCCGTTGGACGAATTGATTCGCCGATTAGAGATCGACCCACCGGACATCATCATCGACACGACGGCGATTCAAGTTATTTCACCGACGCCGGGCAGTGCGGAAAGAGAGCTGGCCCTTTTGTTGCAATCCGGATTGTCACTGGCCGAAGAGCCGGACGACAACCATCCGAAGGTCGAAGGTCGAATTCTGTCCCCGCTTAAGCGCTGGGTGCGCGAGCGCTACGGTGGCCAGGAACGCGTGGACGATTTGTGTACGGTCTATTACCGCGCGCACCCTTGGCGCGAATGGCAGGAGTATCTGTTGCCACGATCAGAGGTGGGCACGGCCCACCCTACAAATAGATCTTGATAACCTGGTCGAGGAACTTCAGCGCTTCGTTGCGTTTGCGCTGGAAGGTGTTGCGGCCGATGATCGAGCCGAAGCCGCCGCCTTCGCGGATCGCCTTGCACTCCTCAAAGATATCGACGTCGTTTTCCTTCTTGGCGCCGCCGCTGAAGATGACGATCCGCCGGCCGTTGAACGCGCATTGAATGACGTGGCGCACTCGCTCGGCCTGGGTGCCGATGGGAATCTTTTCTTTCTCGTAGACTTTGCGCGCCGCGTCTTGCTCGATGTGGTTCGACGGAAGCTTGACCTTGATGATGTGCGCTCCGAGCTGGCAGGCGATCTGCGCCGCGTAGCCGCAGACGTCGATCGCCGTCTCGCCTTCCTTGGAGATCGAACTTCCGCGCGGATAGCTCCAGACGACCACAGCCAGCCCGGCCGCCTTGGCCTCCTCGGCGTACCCACGAAGCTCTTCGTACATCTGCTTGCGAAGCGCCGAACCGGGATAAATCGTCAGTCCGACGGCGCAGCAACCCAACCGCCGCGCGTCCTTGACCGACGCGGTCAGCGCTTGCCAGGAGTCTTTCTCGTCCGCGAGCAGGTCGTGGTTGTTGGCCTTGAGAATGAGCGGCACGTCGCCCG
>CAYMXF010000595.1:0-1783 GCA_964393935.1 uncultured Planctomycetaceae bacterium | reverse complement strand
CCTCGAAGCGCACTCCGTCGCCGCCCTTGCTACACACGACGCCGCGTCCGCGGTACAATCATCCGTGTTCGCGAGCCGTACTGATTAAATCACAGGAGCAAAACCATGTCGCCGTTTCGACCGACTACGTTGTATAGCCTCATCGTCGCGCTGACTTTCCTCGCACCCGTTTCGTCGGCGGAGGCCGCCGATTCCGTCCTGCTCAAACCCAAGTTCGACGCGCCGGCGGAGACGTATGTCGAATTCGACACCGACGCCGTCCAGAAAATGGCCGGGCTGGACGGCAAACCCATGGAAATCAAATCGCGATCGGTCTATGGCCTTCTACAGAAGACGACGGTAAAAGGCGACGGCGTCGAGATCAACGCGACGCTCGACCGCCTTCTCGGCTCCATGGCCTTCAGCGAGTCCATGAAGAGCCTTTATGACACCGACGAGCCCGACTATGAAGAGGCGTCGCCGATGCACAGGGACGCCTTCGGACCGATCCTCAATATGCCGCTCAAGTTCACGCTGGATGGCAAGGGCCTCGCGACGGCCGTCGACGGCGGCGAACCGATCCGCAAGAAGCTCAAAGGCATGGGCGATCAGAACTTCGTCGCCAAGAGCCTCGCCGAGGGCGACTTCACCGACCGCCAGATCATGTCCCAATTCGGCGAGGCGACGGTGGTCCTCTGCCCTAATCGCGAAGTGAAAGTCGGCGAGACCTGGAAGAAAACACAGAAGGACGAGTTCCAGCAGGTCGGCAAGGTGATCGTAAATTATGAGTGCAAGCTCGACCGCATGGAAAAAGCGGCTGGCCGCGAAGTAGCGATCGTCAGTTACAAAGGCGTGGTTACCAAAGACGCCGACGAGAAGCCGGCCAAGGACAAGCGATTGGGCAAGATCGACGGCACTTTCACCGGCACGGCCAAGTTCGACATTCAGCAGGGCCGCTTCGTCGAGATCCAGCGCGAATCGAAGGCCAAGATCGAGGTCCCGCCGTGGTGGACGAAAGAACCCGCCGCCCCGCTGCTGAAGATAGACGGTCAGTTCAAACAGCGCTATACCGCCTCTACCGTCGCGGACCGCCGCAAACACAAGGCGGAAATTGAACAGCGCGCCACCGACGCCAAGGCCAAGCGCGAGGCCGAGGAAGCCGCGGCCATGACCGGTCCCGTTGAGCCGGTCACGCCGATCAACGCGGCAGTCCCCTGGCTCCAGTGGGGCGGACCGAATCGCAACTTCCACAGCGATGCCACCGGCCTCGCCAACCGCTGGCCCAAAGATGGCCCGCAAAAGCTCTGGGAGCGCCCGCTCGGCGACGGCTTCTCCGCCATCCTCTGTGATGGCGATACGCTGTATACGATGTACTCCGTCCGCGAAAAAGCGGATCCCCTCAAAGGCGATGAAGTCGTCGTCGCCCTCGACGCCAAGACCGGCAAGACTCTCTGGGAACACAAGTATCCCGCTCCCTGGCCCAAGGACTTGCAGATGGAGTTCGGCCCCGGTCCGCACAGCACGCCCATCGTCGTCGGTGACAAGCTCTTCACCGTCGGCTGCACCGCCAAGCTCTTCTGTCTCGACAAGAAGACCGGCAAACCGGTCTGGTCCAAGGACCTGCTCAAGGAATACAAGGCCGGGCTCCTTATGCGCGGCTATGGCTCCAGCCCGCTGGCCTACAAGGGAAACATCCTGCTGCCCGTCAGCAAGGAAAAGGGCCATGCCATCATGGCGTTTAACCAGGCTGACGGCTCCGTCGCCTGGAAAGGCGGCGACTTCGAGCCGGGCTACGCCTCGCTCT
>CAYMXF010000594.1:0-1784 GCA_964393935.1 uncultured Planctomycetaceae bacterium | reverse complement strand
TGATGCCTTTCCCGACCCAGATCTCGCTGATCGAGGAGGCATTTGCCGACGGAACGGGCCTCATCGCCACGTGGTGGGACCGGCTTGACCGACGCACCCCGGGGGCGGCGGGCGGCTGACCGCGGCCCGGCGGGGCCGGTCCACGGGCCGCCAGGCGCGGCCGGAACAACTTGCCGCCGCCGGGACGCACGCTCGCCTCGAGCAGCAGCACGCGCTTGGCCAGAAACACGCCCTCGGCGTTGCACGTGACACCTCGCCCGTCGTCGCGCAGCCGATCGGTCCGGATCGGGCTAAAGAAAGTCTTGCGTCAGGCACGGCCGTCGAATTACCACAGTTCTACCGTAGCGATAGTTTAACTTCCGTTTGAAGCAGTGCCCATGCGTATTCACGTTCACATCGCGTTCGCCGCTGTTTTAACGCTTGGACTCGTGTCGATCGGCAGCGCCGGTGGCTGGATCATCGAATCCGCGACCGACTCGAACGCCGACTCCCCCGCGCCCACAGCCGCAAAGCCCAAGCCGGCGCGTTGGCGCGTCATGACGCTGGACGACGCCACCAGCACCAGCCGCTGCATCGGCGATCCCAAGACGCCGCTGTGCGCGGTTGAAACGCTGATGGCGTGCTTCATTCGCCGCCAACTGCCGCTCTGCAACATATCGCATGGTTATCCAGCGTCGGAGACCGGACGTTTTGGCTTAAGCAAACCCGGTCCGAGCTACCGGACCGAATATCGCGTCGTCCGGTTCCATGTGGTCAGCGACAAAGACCCTAAGTTGACTCTAGGCGGGGATTGGCTGAAGCCGGGCGACATTGAAATCACGATCTACCAAAGATTTTGTCTGCAGCCCCGCCAGTCATGCGTCGGCGAACCGGTCGATGGTTATAGCTACGTTGCGCGGCGCGACGGCGATCGTTGGCGGATCACGGCCTACGCCGCTCACGACGCGCCGGATTGAAGGACCTCGCAGTCACGGCGTCCTCCATCCACGGACCAACGGGCTGGGGTCGAGATTGCGGCTGGGCTGGCCGGGCTTCTGCTTCTCGTAGGTAGACCCGCGTTGCATATCCAGATGGACGTGATTCGTGATCGCGCCGTTAGTTTTTGGTGGGTATACGATCGATAGATCCTGTACTTGCCCGATCGGCTGCCCAATCTCCACGCGGTCGCCGGTCTTGAGCCCTGCAGCCTGGGCATCGACATAGTGGACACGCACGACGTAGCCGTCGTCGGTGGCGATTTGCACGCCGGTATAAATTCCCTCCTTGCCGGGAATGCCGCGGTAGGGGTCGAAGAGTATGATTCGACCGCTGGCCGGACTGACCGCCTCGGTGCCGGGTTCCGCGACGAGATCGATTCCACCATGCTCACGAGTTCCGTCGTCGCGTCTGGCGCCGAACGCGCCGTTACCGTAGGCGTCCGGAGGACGAATCTGCGGATCCGGTACCGGACTTACCGAGACGGGTAGGCCCGGAATCCGCGCCACGTTCTGCGGGGTGTTCTCCGCTATGGTTCCCGGACCGCTCGCATCGGTGCTCGCGTCGGCGACTTGCGTATTCGCGCCGGCACCGGGACCGGCCCACTCGCCGCCGTCCGGGTTGCCGGCGGGTACCCGCGGCTGGTCGGGGTCGTAGTCGGCCTTGAGCATACGTTCGCCCGACGCCACCCGTTCGACCGCCGCCTCGTCGGCAAGATCGGGCAGGCACATCTGCACCGTGGCGATCATGGCCAGCGTCAGATCGCCGTCGTTGAGCGCGTTCGCCGCCGCCCGGAGCCCGCCGATGCG
>CAYMXF010000593.1:0-1786 GCA_964393935.1 uncultured Planctomycetaceae bacterium | reverse complement strand
GACCGACTTGCTGAGCGGGCAGGGGCGGCCATTTTGAAACGCCCATTCGCCGCGGTCGCAGTTGGCCGCGACCACGTAGCCGTTGACATAAAAACGCCGATCGATGGCCGAGCGGTTCGGGTCGGAGCCGTGGAGGGCGTACGGACTCCACATCGCGACGTCGCCCGGATCCAGGATGAGATCGACGACCTTGGCGGGATCGAGTCCGTTCGCAAGGAGAAGCGTCGTATCGAACGGCGCATCCATGACGCTGCCGTCCGCCCTTAGCGCCAGTTCCCCCAGCTTCTGGCTCCCGGGATAAAATCTCATGCATCCGTTTTCCACCCGATGCGGGTCGATGGCGATCGCGGTCTGGATATACGAATGGGCGAGATCGCGATAGGCGCTCGCCGGCCGACGAAAGCGGCAATCCTGGTGGTAGGCGTAGCTTGTCTCGCTCGCCCCCTGTGGCTTCCAAATAAGCTGGTTGATGATCTGCTTCAGATCGTTGCCGATGAGCGGTTCGACGATCTTGAGCAAGCGCAAATCGACGCGGTATCGCGCCAGCACCTCGTCCACATAGGCCGGCCACTGCATGAAGCGAAGGATCGGCCCGAGCCGCGGATCCTGGGCGATCTGGTAGAGCACGTTGCCATGTCGGTAGGTGGCGCGGTGTTGCATTCCCTGGGCCCGCATGCGCTCGCAGGCCTCAGCGAGCTCGGCGACCTCCGCCGGGTCAAAGATGTTCTTTACGATCGCGTAGCCGGTTTCTTTGAAATACTCTATGTAATTCATGGAACTATTTGGATAATTATTGGAGCAAAAACCGCCATCTCGTACCGACCAATTATTCCACGCACCACCGGCCGGTCAAGCTTGTTGACCGCTGCGGTTGGGCGGCATCGTCCACCGTGGCTCCCGCTGCGGCAATGATCTAGATTAGAGCCCGGACCGCCCGCCCGAGGGCTGGCGACGACCGCCGCGAAAGACGGCGGCAACCGTCTAATTCAAGGGGAGGAAACCATGGGAGCGCAAACGTGGACTGGTAGCTTGTCGGTAAGCCTGTTCCTGACGATGGTGTCACCGGCTGCCTGGGCGGCCGGCGAGCTGCTCCTCGTCAGTGGCCGCTGGGATAACACGGTGTTGGTGATCGATCTTGCGAAAGCGATGGAACCGGCGAATGACGGCACGCCGAACGCCATCATCAACCGCGTGCGGGTGACCCCCGACATCGATGCAAAGGGTTCGGGCGTCGCCGATACGCCGGCAAGCGGTCAGCCGGTGAACGTCGTGCTGTCGCCCGATCGCCGTCATGCCTACGTCGTCAACCATTCGGGTACGGCCACCCCGGCGGCGGGGGAGGCGTTTCAGCACGGCCATGCCGGCACGGTGACCGTGCTCGATGTCGCGAGGACGCTCGATCCGGCGAACAACGGCACCTTGAAAGCGGTCGACGCAATCATTCCGACCGATGGATTTGGCCCGGTCGGACTCGCGGTCACGCCCGACGGCAAGCACGCATTTGTCTCGGCGTCCGAGGGAAACGGCGACGAGGAGGGCGGCCGAACGATTTCGGTCATCGACCTTGCGACGCGGAAGGTCGTGCATAAGGTGACGCAGGCCTATGGCAATCCCGGCTTCCCTTGCCCGCCCACGCCGCTACCGCACGCTGGTCCGCACGCGAGCTTCGGATGCTTCCCCGACACAAACGGCGTCGGCATCTCGCCGCGCCGCGGCGGGCTGGTCTTCACAGCGAACGGCGGCACCGACGACGTATCGGTGATCGACGTTGCCCGCGCGCTCGCCG
>CAYMXF010000592.1:0-1786 GCA_964393935.1 uncultured Planctomycetaceae bacterium | reverse complement strand
ACAAACAGAATCACAAAGAGCATCCAGGCGAGCGGGCCGAGATCGCCGCGGGCCGCCGCATAGCCGATCATCGGCGGCAACGCGCCCGGGACCGCGCCGACAAAAGTATTCCAGACGGTCTTACGCTTGAGCGGGGTATAGGCCGACAAATAGAGCAGTACCGTCGTGAGGGCGAGCGCTGCCGCCAACGCGTTAACAACAAGGGCCAAATACAACACCCCGGAGATCGACGCCGTCACGCCGAACGCCAGTGCTTCGCGGGGCGTGATGCAACCGGCTGGCAGCGGACGCTGCGCCGTTCGGCGCATCCGCCGGTCATAATCGCGCTCCATGAATTGGTTCAACGTATTGGCGCCGAACGCCGCGAGGGCTGTTCCGAGGACGGCATGAGCGAGCAAGGCGAGGTTGGCAGGCCCCGGACTCGCCAGGCAAAAGCCGAGGGCGGCGACGATGAGCACCATCAGCGAAAGGCGAACTTTGGCAAGCTCCGCATAATCGGCCAGACGCCCGCGGATCGCGAGGCCCATCGGCAGCGCCGTCGCCGGCGTCACCCCTGCCCCCATCGGGCCGGACGCAACGCCGACGTCGCCTTGTTCAAATGGGGCCTTCATACGGCGGACCTCGCCAGACTCAATTCCACAAGCGCTTTGCCGCGGTTCGGGACGACATCGCGATAGCAACGCAGCGTAAGCACCCAAGCCGTCGCCAACATCGCCGCCCCGACCGCGACATGCGCCGTCGCGACGAGAGCGGCCTTTTCCGACCAAACCGTCCAACCGCCAAGGGCGATCTGGCCGGCCAACAGAACCAACAGCAACACGGCCGGACGACGGAGCGATGCGTGGCGGCCGTAATCTCGCAGGATTCGACCGGCGGCAGCCAGCACCAGGATCGTCACCGCGATCGCCCCGGCGCGATGGGCCAAATGATAGACGATCTGCTCTTTCGTCACGACCGGCATCAGTAGCTCGAATCGCCGCTCTGAGTTGTAGCCCTCGATCGCCGACGTGCTGAGGTCTGGCACCCACTGGCCGTAAGCCCGAGGAAAATCCGGAACCGCGAGACCCGACTCGGTATGCCGCATGACCGCACCGAGAATGAGTTGGCCGAAGATGCCGAGCGTCAACAGGAAGGCCCAGCGATGCGGCGCAGCATGGCTTGAAGTCGGCTCTCGGTCGGGCCGAGTCGTCCATCGCGGCGAAGTGAAGACCGCGATGGAAATGACGATGCAGAAAAACGTCTGCGCCAAGCAGGCGTGCAGCACCGAAATCGGCGTGGGCAGCAAGTAGATCACCGTCAAACCGCCGAGGACACCTTGGGCGATCACCGCGAAAAGCGCGGTCGTCCCCAGCCAGCAGAGCCAGCTCCGTTTTTCACGTCTCCAGAGCCACAGACACAGCACGACCGTGAGCAGACCCACCGTCGACGCGATCAAACGATGGCTGTGCTCGAAGCGGATTCCGCCGACCCACTGCGAGAATGGAAACGTGAACATGTTGTGACCGTAGGATGTCGGCCAGTCCGGCACGGAGAGGCCGCTCCCCGTGCTGGTCACGAGACCGCCGGCGATGATCAGCAGCCACGTCGCACCCGCGACGACGATGCTGAAACGGTGCAACCACAGCCTAGGGTGCGGCGGTTGAGGAGCCCCGGAAATTCGGGATTCGAGAGGGTTCATGACCGTTGACGCGAGTCCTGCGGGTTAAGGTTCCTGGCCAGGATCGGCGCGCCGCAACCTCCGCGATCGGACAAAGCAGGCCGCCATCATGGCGCCGAAGCACAGCAA
>CAYMXF010000591.1:0-1794 GCA_964393935.1 uncultured Planctomycetaceae bacterium | reverse complement strand
TGCGCGGCGGCGAGGTCGTGACTCGGCCGATCAAGGGGACGCGACCGCGCGGCGGTACGCCGATGGCGGACGCGCAGGCCCGGCACGCACTGGCCGTCAGCGACAAGGACCGTGCCGAGTTGAACATGATCGTCGATCTGGAGCGCAACGATCTCGGCCGGGTGTGCGAATACGGGACCGTTCGCGTCGTGGACGAGGGGAGAATCGAAGCACATCCGACGGTCTTTCACCGGACCGCCACGATCGTCGGCCGTTTGCGGGAAGACGCGGACGCCCTCGATCTGTTGCGGGCGACGTTTCCCGGAGGATCGATCACCGGCGCGCCGAAGGTTCGGGCCATGCAGATCATTCACGAGTTGGAGCCCGACCCGCGCGGGGCTTATTGCGGAGCGATCGGCGCCATCGGCCTGGACGGCGACATGCAGCTCAACCTCGCGATTCGTACGATGACCGTTGCGGAAGGCGAGGTCGATTTGTCGGTGGGTAGCGCGATCGTGGCGGACAGCGATCCCGAGGAAGAATACCGCGAGTTGGCGGCGAAGGCGGCGGGGATGTTCGCCGCGCTCGGCTGCGATGACGATGCCTCCGCGCCGACGCCTATGGTGTCGACCCGCCGACGGGAGCCTGCCCTGCGATGAGCCCCCGCGAAGAATGGGTCTTCTTGAATGGGCACATCGTCCCCGCGGAAGAGGCGACGGTCTCGGTCTTCGACGCCGGTTTCGCGCACGCGGCTGGTCTCTTTGAGACGCTTCGCGCCTATCACGGCAAAGTGATGCGGCTGGACGATCACGTCGATCGGCTGGCGACGTCGGCGGCGACGCTCGGTTTGCAGATGCCTATTGATAAGGACGTGATTCGTCGCGGCGTGTTTGATGTCTTGCAGGTAAACGAGCTTGCCGACGCGCGGCTCCGAATCGTTCTGACGCCCGGCGGCATCCCGCGACCCGGCCAACCCGACGAACATCCGACGCCGCCGACGCTGCTCATCACCGCTGGCGCGGTTCGCCCGTATCCGCCGGAGCTTTATAAGAGCGGGATGCGAGTGTGCATCTGCCCGTACAAACAGAATCGGTTTGACCCTCTGACGGGGCACAAGACGTTGGCGTATTTCGCACGGCTGATGGCGATGAAGGACGCGGCCGAGCGGCGCTGCAACGAGTCGCTGTGGTTCACGACGGAGAATTGTCTGGCCGAGGGCTCTGTGTGCAACGTCTTTCTTGTGCATGAAGGGACGATCCTGACACCGCCCTTGGATACGCCGGTGCTGCCGGGGACGGTGCGCAAGGCGGTGATCGAACTGGCTCGTGACAGTCACATCCCCATCGAGGAGCGGCCGATCGACATCGAGATGCTGCTGGCCGCGAAGGAGGTTTTCCTGACGGGGAGCGTGCTCGAGATCATGCCGGTGACGTCGATTGAAAAGCACCAGGTCGGCGAAGGCGCGCCGGGCGAGGCGACGCAGCGGATGGCGAAACTGTATCAAGAGTTGGTGGCGCGCGAGTGTGGGGCGGAGGGATGACGTGGCAAAACGCCGAAACGCCAAAACGCCGAAACGCCGAAGCGCGAAAAAAACGTCGAAACGTCGAAACGTCGGAACGTCGAAACGAGGAAATGTTGCAGGATTATGCGACGCGATGGAACAGATCGCGCCGACTACACTGGCCGCTGAGTGGGATAACGTCGGTCTGTTGGCTGGAGACCGCGCGTGGTCGCTTGGGAGGATGCTGCTGACGATCGATCTGACGCCGGCGGTCTTGGATGAAGCCATCGGAGGGCGGCACGACGCCATCGTTA
>CAYMXF010000590.1:0-1797 GCA_964393935.1 uncultured Planctomycetaceae bacterium | reverse complement strand
CAACGCGATCCAATAGCGCCGGCGAGCCGAACATGTGCGTCACCTTCTGATCCTCGATCGCACCGATGATCTTGGTCGGATCGACCCAGGCCGGCCGCGTCGGGTCCATCTCCGGGAGAACGGCCGTCATGCCCAGCGCGGGGTCGAAGAGCGCGAACAATGGAAACGTCGGCAGGTCGATTTCACCGGGCGCGATCTTGAAGTATTCGCGGAGGATGCGGACCTGGGCGTCGAACATGCCGTGCAGGTATAGCACGCCTTTGGGCGGGCCGGTGCTGCCGGTGGTGAAGATGATCGCGGCGGGGTCGTCGGCCTTCGTCGGCGCCATCTCATACGGTTGCGACGTATCGGAGCGAAGGTCAGACAAGCTCAAACCGCGCCAACCCCAGCGACGACCGACCGTAATGTTGATGCGAACCGAGCGGAACGCCGAGGGATGCGTAATGCGCAGCAGGTGCGCCAAAGGAATCCCGATGAACGCCTCCGCCCTGACGTCGGCAAGACACTCGACCATGCGGCGCTTGCCCATGCCGGGGTCGATGAGGACCGGGACCGCGCCGACTTTGTAAAGGGCGAAGGTGAGGATGAAGAATTCGAGGCTCGGGCGGACCATCAAAATCGTTCGAGTGCCGCGATGGATGCCGGCTTGCTCCAGGCCGAGCGCGTAGCGGTCCGTCTCGCGGTTCAGTTCGTCGAACGTGACGTGGGCGTAGCGCGTGCGGCCGTCGGGCTCATGGCCGATAGGATAGACGACCGCTTTCTTGTTTGGGTGCAGGCGGGCCATTTCCGGGAGATAAGAGGCGACGTTGAGAGAAGAGCCGTGCGCTTCTGTGGCTCCACGAAGCCCACCGATTGCAATCGGTGGGCTTCTATCACCCATCTGCGGGTTTCCATCAGCGCGCAATGGATTGTCCGTCAGAAACTTTCGAACGAGCGGTGCGATCCGATCGCCGGCGTCTTCCAGGACGTAGTGTCCCGCGTCGGGGAATTCGTGAATCACGGCCTTCGGGAATCGCCGATGCCACTCGCTCAGGAAATGCGCGTCGAAAACAAAATCCTTCATGCCCCAGCAGATCAGCGTCGGGAGGTCGGCGAAGCGATGCAGATTCTCGTCGACGGTTCGGACGAGGTCGTAACTCGCGTCGCCGGGGCGCAGCGGGATGTCCTGCACGAAGCGCAGCGTCGCGATGCGGTTTCGCCACGAGTCGTACGGCGCGGTCAGGCCGGCGCGGACGTCGGGGGCGAGGCCCTTGGCTGTGGCCATGACCGTCGCCGCGCGGGAAAAAAGGTTGAACCCACGGACGGCGGCGGCGGCGAGCGGTCCTCCGTCGCGAAGGAGTCGCAGGCGCATCGGCAGTCGCTTGCCCGTAGGGAGCAGAAAGGCCGCCGTGTTGAGGAGGACAAGCCGTGCAATGCGCTCGGGCTTTCGCAGCGCGCAGGCCATGCCGATCATGCCGCCCCAATCGTGGAGGACGAGCGTGACGCCGCGCTGGAGCCCGAGGTGATCGAGCAAACATTCGAGATCATCGACGCGGCGTTCGAGGCGATAGTCGTACCCGTCGTCGGGGGGCTTGTCGGACAGGCCGCAGCCGATGTGGTCCGGTACGATGCAGCGGACTTCGCCGCGCAACGCCAGGACGAGGTTGCGAAAGTAAAAGGACCACGTCGGATTGCCGTGGACCATGACGATCGGCTCGCCGGCGCCTTCGTCAAGATAGTGGTAGCGCCACGGGCCCGCGCTCATATAGCGGGACTCGAAAGGGTAGAGGCGCTGGGACACGTTGACGAGCGACGCCA
>CAYMXF010000589.1:0-1803 GCA_964393935.1 uncultured Planctomycetaceae bacterium | reverse complement strand
TGGCCCGGATCGGCCCTGCACGACATGGGCGTGATCATCTCGAACGGCCGCGTCGCCGCCGCGGCCGTGCAATTCCCGCTGACGGATTCAGACGACCTCGATCCCTCGATGGGCTCGCGCCATCGCGCCGCCATCGGACTCTCGCAGGAATCCGACGCGCTCATCGTCATCGTCAGCGAGGAGACGGGCGTCATTAGCTTGGCGGAAAACGGGCGCCTCGAACGCCCGCTCGCGCCGGAGCAGCTTCGTCAACGATTGCGGGACCGGCTCAGCCGCGCCCCCATTGAAGAGCCCGCGGAGACCGTCGTTTGACGGCATGGAGTCTGACCATGTGGGAATCCGTCAAGTCCTTCATCGTCGTGTCCGTGATCACGATTTTGATTTGGTTCGCCGCCGACCGAAACGTTTCCGAGGAGCAGTCGTTTCAGATTGCGGTCCGCGTCGTCAGTGAGGACCCCGATCGCTACGCGGCGCTCGCCGCGCCGCCCTATCAGACGACCCTCAACATCAGAATGGTCGGCCGTCGCCGCCTTCTGCAGGAAATGGCCGACCTCCTCAAATCGAATGCCGTCTTTGAAGCCGTCCTCGATCGAAGTGAAGAAACCGGACCCCGGCCGCGCCTCCTCTCTTCGACCGAACTCATCGCCCGGATCAAGCCTCTTAATGAAGCTCGTTGGAGCATCAAAAGCATTGATCCCGCCACCGTCGAGATCATCGTGGACGAATACGAGACCGTCCACAACGTGAAGGTCGAGCCACAATATGGAGACTTGAAAGTGACGGCCGACCCCGCGCCGGCGGAGGTTTCCATCCGGCTGCCCCGGTTCCGCGCCGGCCGGCTGCGCCAACACCCCGTCGCCACGGCCGATGCCGAGCCGCGCATCCGTGCCGCCAGCAAGCCTGACGGGAGCTTTCAAGTCAAAGTCCCCCTGGCCTGCGAGGCGATCAAGGACCTGCCCGCCGAGGCGAGAGTGAAGATTCTCCCCTCGGAGGAAGTCATCATCACCGGCCGGATCGAGTCGCTCACCGCGACGCGCCGCAAAGGTCCAATCCAGATCACGTGGTCGATCCCCCAGCAGGTTCAGCAGGACTATGTCGTCGTCGTCGATCCTGAAACGAACTTCCGTCCCGACATCGACGTGACCGGCCCCAAGGACGCCATCGACCAACTCGAGCCCCGCGACATCCGGGCGTTCGTCGAAGTGCTCACCGCGGATACGGAAAAGCCTCATGCCAAGATCCGCCGCGCCGCGCAGTTCGTCCTACCCAAAGGCTTTGAGTTGTCCGCCAATTCCCAGCCTTATGAAATCGCCTTCGAACTGGAGCCCCGAGCGACCACGGATACGGTCGGCGGGAATGAATAACGGTTTCGGAGCGCTCTGCTCCGATTCTTAAAGCTCTATCCTGTTAACCACTTACCGACGTCCGAATTTTTTTCTCCGCGTTCATCCAAACTAAAATTCGCTGGAACGATTTGTTCCGCCTTTTTATCCCCGCCATCGGGTATAATAACGCCGCAAAGCGAGTGCGGGGTCGATGGCGCTTTCCGGATAGGGGAAATGTGAGTCCGCCGCTGGGCGACTCAAGCTTCAACAGTGCGCTCTTTTCGTAAAACTGCCCCGCACTTGCTTGTCCTTTTTTCAACCGAGCCGAAGTCATGTCGCCGCATTGGTTCGTCCCCCTGACGGCCGCCGTGTTTCTCACCGCCCTGGTCTTGCTGCAAAGATCGCGCCGCACGGCCCGCCCACAGTGCCCTCACTGCCGCTCCCCGCTACCGAACTGGAGGACCGTCCGCTGCCCCGC
>CAYMXF010000588.1:0-1806 GCA_964393935.1 uncultured Planctomycetaceae bacterium | reverse complement strand
TCATGCTGGTCGCCCGCGCGCTGGCCCAACCGGCTGCGCAGCCGCCTAGTCGTAAGGCCATGAGGCTTGGCGCGCCGAGAGTTTCGCGAACCGTCACATTTCAGACCTCCGACGGCGTGACCCTCGAGGCGGATTATTATCCGCCGGACGTCGTCGGTGATGCCCAAGCGCCGGTCGCCATTCTCATTCACATGTATCCGGCCGATCGCAAGAGTTGGACCTCACTTGCCGCCGGCCTTCGCACCGGTAAAACGGCCTGCGCCGTCTTGGCCTACGACATCCGAGGGCACGGCGGCAGCACGGAACCGAAAGAGAAGAATCTAAAAGCGATGTACGATCGCCGCGATCCCGCGCTGTTCAAGGACGCCTGGAAGGACGTTGAAGCGGCCAAGACGTGGCTGGCAACGCAACCCAACTGCGACGTCTCGCGCATCGCCCTCATCGGCGCGAGCATCGGGTGCAGCATCTCCCTCGATTACGCCGGACGCGACCCGAGCGTGAAAGCCGTCGCCTGTCTCTCACCAGGGACGAACTACTTTGACATCAACTCCACCGATCACATAAAAAAATGCGGCAACGCCGCGGTCCTTCTGATCTCGCCGGAAGAGGAATACGACGCTGTTGAGAAACTTGTCGAAGCCTCCGGCGGCACGGCCAAGGGCGAAAAGCACCCCGGCGGACGGGAGCGTCACGGCACGAACATGCTCGCGGAGGATTATCCGGAGCACGCCAAAGTCCGCAAGAATATTCTCATGCACGTGGCGCATGCATTTGTAAAGACCACCGGAAAATCGAAAAGAGATACCACCGAAGCGAAATAACGACTGTGCTTAAAATCGGTTCCATTCAACTTGACGCGCCTTTCGTCCAGGCCGCGCTCTCCGGGTACAGCGACGCGGCGATGCGGCTGCTCGCCCGCGAGTATGGCTGTCCCTACACGATCAACGAGGTCGTTCTCGACAAGCTCGTGTCCGTGGGCGGCAAACGCATGAGGCGAATGCTCGCCATTCCGGAGAACGACCATCCCGTCGGCGGACAGCTCATGGGCAGCGAGCCGGGACAGTTCGCCGAGGCCGCGGCGATGATGGTCGAGACGGGCTACGACGTCGTCGATCTCAATTTCGGCTGCCCGGTGCGCAAGGTCCTCGGCCGCTGTCGCGGGGGCTTTCTGCTCTCCGTCCCGGATCAGGCGCGCGAGATCATCCGTGGCGTGATCGACGCCGTCGGCGGCCGAGTGCCCGTTACTGTCAAGATGCGGCGCGGCATGGACGATTCCGCCGAGAGCGAACGAAACTTCTATTCCGTGCTCGATGCCGCGTTCGAGTTGGGAGCTTCCGCCGTCACCGTTCACGGACGAACCGTCCAACAGCGCTACGTCGGTCCTAGCAATTGGTCCTTCCTCGCGGCCGTCAAACGTTTCGTCGGCGATCGCACGATCCTCGGCAGCGGCGATCTTTTCAGCGCCGAGGATTGCGCTCGAATGCTCGACGAGACCGGAGTGGACGGCTGCTCCATCGCCCGCGGCGCGATCGGCAACCCCTTCATCTTTCGGGAGTTGCGAGCCCTAATGGCCGATGAGCCGCTCCCACCGCCTCCGTCTATCACAGAGCAACGACGCGTGTTGGAGCGGCACTACGCATTAATGGCGGAATTGCACGGCGAACCATTGGCCGGGCCTCTACTCCGTAAGTTCGGCGTCCGCTACAGTGAGCTTCACCCCTGCTCGCGCGACGTGAAGATGGCGTTCCTCACCGTCAAGACGCCTGGGGATTGGCGGGCCATGCTCGATCGCTGGTACGGCGATGA
>CAYMXF010000587.1:0-1812 GCA_964393935.1 uncultured Planctomycetaceae bacterium | reverse complement strand
ATTGACGATCTCACCGCGGCGATCGCCCTCGTGCCGGAGGTCGATTGGTATCTTGCCCGCGGACGATTGCAGGAATCGCTCGGCACGCTGGACGACGCGGCGGCGGGTTATCGCGACGGCCTTGCGCGTTGCAGCGGCGCGGTCGCCCTCCGCCTGGAATTGATTCGCATCGAAATCGCTCGAAAGCGGTTCGACGCGGCGACGAAGCTGATCGACGAGGCGCTCCCCCAGGCCGACATCAAGACCGATTGGTATCTCCGCCGGGCGGACGTGCAAAACGCCGCCGGCAAATCTGACGAGGCGAATCACGATCGGGCAAAAGCCCTGGCCGAGGCCGACAGGGCCGTCGTGCGCCGGCCGACCGCGCTGCGACTTTTGACGCGGGCCAAGGTGCTGATCGCGCTCGATCAAAAAGATAAAGCGGCGGAGGACTTGCAGGCGGCGCTGCGAAAGGCCCCGGCGCTGGTGGAGGCGGCGGATTTGCTCAAGCGCCTTGAGCGAAAGACAGACACGAAAGGCCCCGTGGCCCATGCGACGAAGCGATAACAAATGGGCGGTCCGATTCGCGCCGCTCCCGGCGCGCCGGGACTGGAAGCGATGGAGCGCCCTGATGGTGCTCGTCTTCTCGGCGACGGCATCGGCGGCGGTGCTAGTGCGGCAGCCCTATCTCCAAAAGGGCACGCCCACGGCGATGACGATCTGCTGGCGGACGAATATCGCGACGGACAGCGTCGTCCACTACGGCGCGTCGCCGGGGACGCTCGATCAGACCGCGTCAAACGCCGCGCTCGTCGTTGATCATTTTGTCACGATCAACGGCCTTTCGCCGGGGACGACCTATTACTACGACGTCGGCTCCTCCACGCAGGTCCTTGCCGGCGGGGATGCGCAACATTATTTCGCCACGTCGCCGACCGCGGGCGTACCGGCGGCCTTTAGCGCCTGGATCGTCGGCGACTCGGGGACCGGCGGTGCGGATCAGGCCGCCGTGCGCGATGCGATGCTCGCCGTGACGGGCGCGTCGCCGCCCGACCTTTACATCCACGTCGGCGATATGGCCTACAACAGCGGGACCGACCTGGAGTTCACGAACAAGTTCTACACCCCCTACCAAGGCATCCTCCAACACACGGTCTGCTGGCCGACGCTCGGCAATCACGAGGGCACTTCATCCGACTCGCAGACCCAGACCGGGCCCTACTATGTGGGCTATGTCCTGCCCACGGGCGGCGAGGCCGGCGGTCTATCCTCGGGGACAGAGGCGTACTACTCGTTCGACTTTGCAAACGTGCATTTCATCTGTCTCGACTCGCACGACACTCCGCGGACGCCAGGCTCGGCGATGTTGACGTGGCTGGCGGCGGATTTGGCGGCGACGGAGCGGAATTGGGTGATCGCCTTCTGGCACCACCCGCCGTACACCAAAGGCTCGCACGATTCCGACGACGTGGTCGATTCCGGCGGGCGGATGCGCGACATGCGCGAGAATGTCCTGCCGATTCTGGAGGCCGGCGGCGTCGACCTCGTCCTCGCGGGCCATTCGCACATTTACGAGCGCTCCTATCTCGTCGATGGCGCGTACGACACGCCGACGACGGCTGCGGGGCACATCGTCGACGGCGGCGACGGGCGGATGGCCGGCGACGGGGCGTATCTCAAACATACCGGGCTCAACACCCACGAAGGCGCGATCTATGTCGTCGCGGGTCATGGCGGGCAGAGCCTCGGAGGGACCGGCGATCATCCGCTCATGTACTTCAGCGAGTTGGCGTTCGGTTCGTGCCTGCTGACCATCGACGGCAACGTGCTTTC
>CAYMXF010000586.1:0-1815 GCA_964393935.1 uncultured Planctomycetaceae bacterium | reverse complement strand
CATTGGCTGGAAAAGAAATGCGCATTTACGACCTGCGGTCAGAGGGGTTTTGGCCTGGCGAGGGATGCGGATTCGTGGTGCTGATGCGAGAAGGGGAGGCGAAGGCACGGGGCAAGCGGATTCACGCTGTCATTCGCGGATGGGGCGTGTCTTCCGACGGAAGCGGCGGGATTACGCGGCCGGAGGCGGAAGGCCAACTCCTCGCTCTGCGGCGGTCGTATCGGCGAGCGGGCTTCGGCATTGAAACCATCACATACTTCGAGGGCCACGGAACCGGGACGATCGTCGGTGATGCGACCGAGTTGGAGGTCCTCACGAAGGCGCGGCGCGAGGCCGATGACGCGCGACCGGCCGCGGCGATCGGCTCCATCAAGGCGAACATCGGACACACCAAGGCCGCGGCGGGCATGGCGGGTCTGCTTAAAGCCGCGATGGTGCTCCGGGAAGGCGTGATTCCTCCGATCACCAGTTGCATCGAACCTCATCCGCTTCTGTGCGGAGAGTCGGCAGCGCTTCGAGCGCCGCAAGTGCCGGAAGTTTGGCATGGCGAAGGGCCGTTCCGCGCGGGTGTGAGCGCGATGGGCTTCGGCGGACTCAATACGCACGTCGTCATGGAAAGGGCAGGCTCAGGAGAAATCGTGGTACAGCCGCCCTCGGCTGTGTTCTTCGGCGCGCCCTTGAGTCCCACGGTGCAAAAGAGCGGCCGCGCCGTGCCGATCCCATCAAATTCCTGTATACAAGACGCCGAAGTCTTCGTATTCGCAGCCGACAACGCGGAGGAATTGCGAGCGAAAGCCGGACGAGTGCGGGCCTATGCCGGCCGGGTCTCGCGCGCGGAATTGACCGATCTCGCGGCCGAACTGGCGCGCAAGTGTGAGAGTGGGGAGTATCGTGCGGCCGTAGTCGCGGGCACGCCGGCGGAACTGGCGGAACGGTTGGCCCGGCTCGATCGGTGGTTAGAGGAGGGTGTTACGCAAAGGTTGGATATTCCCGGCGGCGTTTTTGTGGGCCACGGCAAGCAGACACCCAGGGTTGCGCTGCTGTTACCCGGGCAAGGCAGCCCGACGGTTCGGACGGGAGGCGCCTGGCGGCATCGGTTCGCGAAGGTGCGAGAGTTGTACGACGCCGCGTTGTTCTCGCCGGACGGTGACGATGTGCGGACGGAAGTGGCACAACCCGCCATCGTGACGGCGGAGTTGGCGGCGCTGCGAGTGTTGCGAGATTTAGGCGTCGATGCGGACGTCGCGGTCGGGCACAGCCTGGGCGAACTGACCGCCCTTTGTTGGGCCGGGGCGATGGAAGAAGCCTCGCTGCTCCGCATCGCGTCCGCGCGCGGCAAGGCGATGGCCGATCTGCCCGACCCACACGGGGCGATGGCGGCGATCGCGGCGACGTCCGAACAAGTCGAAACGATCATCGCCGGGACGGGCGCGATCATTGCGTCATTCAATACGCCGAGCTTGACGGTGATTTCGGGGGAGGCGGGGGCGGTCAGTGAAGCAATGTCGCGTGCAAAGCGGCGTGCCATCCGCGCAACGCGGCTGAAGGTATCACACGCATTTCATTCTCCTCTCATGAACGCGGCGGCGGCGCCGCTGGCGCGACAGATTCATTCGGAGACCCTGCGACCGCTAGGTCGAAAAGTGGTTTCGACGATTACCGGAAAAGTGTTGCCGGCCGGGATGGATGTAAACGAACTCATGATTTCACAGTTAACCTCGCCGGTGCGATTCACCGAGGCGGTCATTCTGGCGGCGAAGGCGGCGGACCTTTTCATCGAAGCGGGTCCGGGGCGCGTGCTCGGCGGTCTGGTGT
>CAYMXF010000585.1:0-1815 GCA_964393935.1 uncultured Planctomycetaceae bacterium | reverse complement strand
TCCGCCGGCAGGACGCCGCGGCCGCGACAGACCGGGCAGGTTTCGTAGAAGCTCCGCAGGATCACGTCGCGGATGAACGACGACTTGTCCGGCACCTTGTTGAGCACGTCGGCCAAATGTCGATCGACGCGAAACGAAACGATGACGCCTTTGTCTTTCATAAAAATAGCGAATTACAAATAGCGAATAGCAAAATCAGTAGGGCGTGCTCCGCACGCCGTCTTTTGACCGGCGGGTGGAACCCGCTCTACGCGATTCACGGCGCGGCGAAGATCGGCAAGGCCATGCCGGTCATCTTCCGGGCGGACGAATCGGGCTTGTAGACTTCCCGCGAATCCGGCGGGATGGCCGTCGGGCGCTTGGTTTCGATCTCGTGGGGGCGGACCTTGACCATGGGGAGCCGCGAGCCCGGCACGGCGGTGCACCGCTCGACCGGCCCGCGCAGGAGCCGCCAGGACCAACGTGCCGAATCGAGTGCCGTCTTGGCCAGAGCGGTCATACCGATGCACTGCATCCCAATATCGGCGCCCGCTAGGCGGCGCTTGGGAAAGAACATGGCCCCCAGCAGGCTCAGCGGATTATAAAAGCTCGCGTAGCCGGCGATGAGGTTCCACTGCTTGAGCCACGGTCGCTTTTCGCTGCTGGCGACGACGTGATTTCCGTCGAATTGGGCTTCGTCCACCCGCTTGCCGGCGATCGACTTGAAGACGATCCCATCCGCGTAGGGTTTATCGAAGAAATTCGTGCCGACGGCGGGCGTCAGAACCGTAATCTGGATGCTGATCGCCCCGTGCTTGCGGAGGTAGCGCACCTGGTTAATGAGGCCGTAAAGGCTGTCCTTGGTGTACAGCGGCTGGCCATCGTGGTGCATCATCATCGGCATGGGGCAAAGGCCCCAATCGGTCATGGCCTTGAAGACCTCGGCCGTCTTCATCCCCTCCTGGCCTTTCTTGATAATCGTGCCGGTGAGGTCTTCGACGCCGAACCAGAGGGCCCGCAGGCCGGCGCGGCGCATTTGCTCGAAGAGATCCAGACACTTGAAGGCGTCGTGGATCGTCGCCTCCGTACCCCAGCGGATTCTCTTGTTCAAGCGTTGGCCGTCGATCCGTCGCGAGGCGAGGTGGTTGATGATCTCCTCGACGGTCTCACGACGGTTGAGAAAGTTGTCATCCGTTCCAAAGAAGTTGCGCAAACCGAGTTTCTTGTTGAGCAACGTGAACTCATCACCCAGGCGCTCGGGGCTCTTGAAGCGGAACGTGTTCTGATTGTACGCGGGGATCGGGCAGTAGCTGCACCGAAACTTGCAGCCCTGCGTCATGATCAACGACGTGATCCGAGCGTGGTGTTGAATTTTGTCTTCGGGAATCGGCCGCGGCGAGAGCGTTTCGCGATGGTGCCGCGGCTCCATTTTGTAGAACGACGCCAGCGGCATCGGCAGCTCGTCGATGTATTGCACGAGCCGCTGAATGCCCGTATCGACGAGGTGGGCCTCTTGACCGCCCGGCGGATCGACGCGGTACACCAAGCCTGGAATATCCTCCAACGTTCCCTCGGCGCGGGCCTTGAGGAACGCCTGGCGTATCGTGCGGCCGGGTCCGACGTCGTCGATCAAACGATCCAGCAGTTCCAGGAGGATATAGGACTCGCCGGTCACGCAGCAATCGGCGTTGATCTCGCCGCGCTCGCCCAGTCCGAAATAGTCCCACGGTTCGTAAATGGATTTCGGCCCGCCGCAGAGGATCAACGGCCGTTTGGACTCTTCAATTCGGCACGCATCGGCGACCATCTTGTAGGCCTCCAACGCGTGGATCTGCA
>CAYMXF010000584.1:0-1826 GCA_964393935.1 uncultured Planctomycetaceae bacterium | reverse complement strand
GGCAAGGCTACTACGTCATGTACCTCCGTAAGGGTGAAACCCGACTCGCGGACGCGCTGAATGTGGCGATCGAGCGGCTCTTCACGACCGGCAAACTCAAGGCCATCTACGAACACTACGAACTCTGGAATCGCACGCAGGAGAAGCTTCTCGACGCCTCACCGCAGCTTGCGGATGCCTCGGAGCTTTCTCTATCGCAGGCGATCGCCCGCTACGGACCCATCCTGCTGAAAGCCGCCGGTATCACCGTTCTGCTCTCCATCCTCTCCATGCCGATCGCCATCGTCGTCGGTCTGTTTGTCGCGTTGGGTCGGCTCTACGGCCCGGCCTTCCTGCGCTCGATCCTCGCCATCTATGTCGAAGTCCTTCGCGGCACACCGCTCATCTTGCAACTGTACGTGATCTACTTCCTCCTGCCCAAGCTGCTTCACCTGCCGTTGAACCCTTTCGTCGCGGCGATCGCCGGATTGGCGATGAACTACTCCGCCTACGAAGCCGAAATCTACCGCGCCGGCCTCCAGGCGATCCCTCGCGGTCAGATGGAGGCCGCCCTTGCCCTCGGCATGTCACGCGCGTCGGCCCTCCGGCGGATCATCGTTCCCCAGGCCGTCCGTATCGTCATCCCACCGGTCACCAACGATTTCATCGCCCTCTTCAAGGACACCTCCGTTTGCTCCGTCATCGCCGTCGTCGAGCTGACCAAGCAGTACAACATGCTGGCCAACAGCACCAGCGCCGTCCTGACCGTCGCCGCGATGACGGCCCTGCTGTACCTGGCGATGAGTTACCCGTTATCATGGATGGTCCGGCGAGCCGAAAAACGACTCAGCGTCCACGGCAAACTCGTCGGGGTCTAAGGGGGCACTGCAAGGGAGCGGCCTTTCTCGATGATCCGCGTCGAAGGACTCTTCAAACGCTATGCAGACTCGGAGGTGCTTCGCGGAATCACGCTGGAGGTCCGGCGTGGCGAAGCCGCCGTCATCATCGGCGCGTCCGGCGGCGGCAAAAGCACGCTGCTCCGCTGCATCAACGCGCTGGAACCCTTCGATGCCGGCGCTGTGCATGTCGACGATCTGACGCTCAACGCCGGCGATAGCGACGGGCGACCCAACGGCATCCATTCCGCCCTTCGCCGGCGCGTCGGCATGGTCTTTCAGCAGTTCAATCTCTTCCCGCACTTCACCGCGTTGGAAAACGTCATGAGCGGACCGCTTTACGCACTCGGTCTTTCGCGCGACGAAGCCGCGGAGCGCGCCAAGAAACTCCTGACCCGCGTCGGCCTGGCGGATAAGCTCAATCACAAGCCGGCGGCCCTCTCCGGCGGCCAGCAGCAGCGCGTCGCCATCGCCCGGGCCCTGGCCAACGAGCCGCAAGCGATCCTGTTCGACGAGCCGACCAGCGCGCTGGACCCGCGCATGACCGCCGAGGTCTTGGCGGTGATGGCCGACCTCGCCTCCAGCGGGCAAACCATGCTCGTCGTCAGTCACGCGATGGATTTCGTGCGGCGCTCGGCCCATCAAGTCCACGTGATGGCGGAAGGCCGCGTCGTCGAGTCCGGCCCGCCGCAACAAATCTTCGAATCCCCCTCACATGCGCAAACGCGCGAGTTCCTCTCGGAGGTCGGCAAATAGTGTTCGCCCATCCGTCCACGATCGTATCTCGTGCGACGCAAATGGCTCATCGTTCCACGGACCCGCCATGAACGTACCTCGACGAAATCGCAGGCGGTACGAAGAGGCAAGCGAAGGCCCAAGCGAACCCCATGCGCTAGCGAATCCGGATAAGCATCGCGCCCGAACGTGCCTCCTGGCCGCCCTTCTCGTGGT
>CAYMXF010000583.1:0-1835 GCA_964393935.1 uncultured Planctomycetaceae bacterium | reverse complement strand
CTCGTCTCGCTCGATCCCCTGGCGAAGGACTATCTCGCGAACCTCGATGTCATGGCCGGCAAGATTGCCGCGTCTTTCGATCCAACCCGCACCAACGCAATTGAAAAGCTGACAAGGGCACGGCGATGAGTCTCCCAGCAGCGAGTAAACCGTTAGCAGGTGCGGCCGTTCCGCGAGAGCAGGCGGCCGATCGCCCGATCATCCGTATAGAGAACCTTTCATTTGCTTATGAACGCGAGCCTGTCCTGGAGGATGTCACGATCAACATCGCCGAGAAGGACTTTGTTTCGATCGTCGGTCCCAACGGCGGCGGAAAGACGACGTTGCTCAAGCTCATCCTCGGTCTACTCACGCCGACGCGAGGCAGCCTGCGCATCTTCGACCTGCCGCCGGAGCGCGCACGACCCCGTGTGGGTTACATGCCGCAATACGCCCAGCTCGATCCGCAGTTTCCCGTCACCGTGCTCGACGTCGTGCTCATGGGACGCCTTGGCATCGGCCGCGTCGTTGGCCCGTATCGTGCCGTCGACCGGCGGGTCGCGCAGCGCGCTCTAGGGGAGGTTGGACTAGCGGACGTTGGGCGGCGGCCCTTCTCGACCCTCTCGGGGGGCCAGCGACAGCGCGTACTCATCGCCCGAGCCCTCGCGTGTGAACCGGACCTTCTCCTTCTGGACGAGCCCACGTCGAACCTCGACATCGGCATCCAGGACGACTTTTACGAACTCATGCGACATCTCAGCGAGCGTTTCACGGTCATCCTGGTCTCACACGACGTCGGCTTCGTCTCCAAGTTCGTCCGCACCGTCGTCTGCGTGAACCGCACCGTCTCGGTGCATTCCACGAGCGAACTCGCGGGCGACGCGATCCTCGCCCTGTACGGCCGCGACGTTCGCATGGTCCATCACGACCACTGCCGCCACGAAGGGGGCCATCATTGATGTCAGCGTTTCTCGACGCCGTTTGGAAGTTCGATTTCGTCCGCACCGCCTTGATCACCGGCGTACTCACCAGTATCGCCTGCGGCGTCGTAGGGACCTACGTGGTGACGCGCCGCATCACCTACATCGCGGGAAGCATCTCCCATTGCGTCCTCGGCGGGATGGGGGCCGCCGGCTATCTTCGCGCGGTTTATGGCTGGCGATTTTGCCATCCTCTTGTTGGCGCGGTCGTTGCCGCCTTGCTTGCGGCCGTGATCATCGGTTGGGTCAGCCTCCGGGCAAAACAGCGAGAGGACACCGTCATCGGCGCCATCTGGGCCATCGGCATGGCCGTCGGCATCCTCTTCATCGCCAAGACCCCGGGCTATAGCGATGACCTGATGAGCTATCTCTTCGGCAACATCCTCATGGTCTCCACCCAGGACCTGTGGCTCATCACCGCGCTCGACGTCCTGGTGGTCGTGATGGGGCTGCTCTTCTACAACAAGTTCCTGGCCGTCTGCTTTGATGAGGAGTTTGCCCGGCTCCGTGGAATCCGTGTCGAGTTTTACTATCTGCTTTTGCTATGCCTCACGGCGCTGACCGTCGTCGTGCTGATCAAAGTCGTCGGCGTCATCATGGTCATCGCCCTCTTGACGCTGCCCGTTGCCGTCGCCGGACAGTTCTCTCGTACGCTTCTGGAGATGATGGGGCTGTCCGCGCTCTTGAGCATCGTTTTGACCACGGGGGGCTTGGCCCTCAGCTACGGCCCGAGCCTTCCCACCGGGGCTACGACGATCGTCCTGGCCGGCGGCGTATATTTGCTTGCGCTACTGGGCGCTCGGTTCGTACGGCGCCGCCGCGCCTGATTCTCGTGCTGTTATTTGCGAGTCCATTGCAACGACGGTGCAAATGTGG
>CAYMXF010000582.1:0-1838 GCA_964393935.1 uncultured Planctomycetaceae bacterium | reverse complement strand
AGGAGGAGTTGCGGATCATCGGGCTGACGACGACGGCGGCGGAGCCGGCGATCGAGCGCATTTTTAGCGATGAAGACATCCTCGCCCTTCAAGAAATCGTGAGGAAGGTACCGTGTCCGGATCACGTGATGCGCTATGCGATGCGCTTGTCTCGCGCGACGCGGCCGGCGCGATCGGTCGCTCGGCGCGACGATGATGAGGATCGCCCGGTCTTCAAGTTCATTTCCGACTACGTCAGTTGGGGCGCCGGTCCGCGGGCGTCACAGTATTTGGTCCTCGCGGGGAAGGCCCGCGCGATCTTGGACGGGCGGTATCACGTTGCGACGGAGGACATTCAGGCCGTCGTCCATCCGGTGCTGCGGCATCGCATCGTGACGAACTTCAACGCGGAGGCCGAGGGCGTCGGCGTGGATCAGCTCGTGGATTGGCTGGTGCGCGACGTTCCAGTCCACGTGACGCCGGATTTGGAAGCGGTGGGGGCGGGCCGAGTGCTGAGTGCGTGATAACGCCTCGGAGGGTCTTAGGCCCATGTCCGAGAGACAAGACGACTATCGACGATATCTCGACCCCGCGGTGCTTGCGCAGATCGGGGCATTGGACCTTCGCGCGCGACTGCTCGTCGAGGGTTTCATTTCCGGGATGCACCGCTCGCCGGCGCATGGATTCTCCGTGGAGTTCGCCGAGCATCGCAAGTATTGCCAGGGCGACGATCTGCGTTTTTTGGATTGGAAGGTCTACGGCCGCACGGACAAGCACTATATCAAGGAGTACGAGCAGGAGACGAATTTGCGGCTGCTGCTCGCCGTGGATTGCTCGGAGTCGATGTCGTATCGCTCGTCGGGCTCGGCGATGTCCAAGCGCGAGTACGCCATCACCATCGCTGCGGCGCTGTCGTATCTGGCGCTGCACCAGGCGGACGCCGTCGCCGTGGCGACCTTCGACGAGGTCGTGCGGCGGACGAGCCGGGCCTCCAACAATCCGGGGAAGTGGAAGGGCGTCGTTCACGAACTGGCCCAGGCGCCCGGCGGAGGAAAGACTTCGTTTCGCGCGGTCTTCGACGCGCTCGCCGAGACGCTTCATCGCCGGCACCTCGTGGTCATCCTCAGCGACTTGTTCGGCCAGGCGAGCGAAATCACGTCGGGGATTCAGCACCTTCGCCATCAGCGCCATGAACCGCTCGTGCTTCAGATCCTGGACCATGCGGAGCTGACGTTTCCGTTTACGAAGCCGCTCGAACTTGTGGGATTGGAAGGCGCGGGGCGGCAGGTGGCCGAGCCGCGGGTGGTGCGCGAGCATTACCTGAAATCGATTAACGGTTTCATCGGCGAGCTGCGTCGGGCTTGTCACGAGCATCGGACCGACTTCGAGGTCATCGATACGAGCGCGCCGGTGAACACGGCGCTGGCCGCGTACCTCTCCACTCGAGCCTCGCGGGCGCGACGATTTGCGGGGTGAACCGGCCATGACGTTTCTGCATCCGGCATTATTGGCGACCGCGGGCGGGCTGGCGCTTCTGCCGCTCGTCGTTCACCTGCTCAGCCGGCGCGGGTATCAGAGCCAGCCGTGGGCGGCGATGATGTTTCTCGCGACGGCGCAGCAGGCGGTCAAGCGGCGGCTGCGCGTCGAGCGATGGCTGCTGCTGGTCGTTCGCACGCTGATCGTGATCGTGCTCGGTGTGGCGATCGCGCGGCCGTTGGCCTCCGGGTCGGCGCTGGGCGACGCCATCGCCCGGCCGCGCTTCGATCGCGTCATCGTTATCGACGATAGCCTGTCTATGCAGGCCGAGCATTCCGATGGGACGACCTCGTTCGACGCCGCGAAGGCGCTGGCCCGGCGGA
>CAYMXF010000581.1:0-1847 GCA_964393935.1 uncultured Planctomycetaceae bacterium | reverse complement strand
ATACCCGTCTCGCCGCCCCGTTAGGGCCTGTCTTGGTAGGCGTAACTTCACCGGCTCATAGCCGGTGCCACACCAGAGTGTTGTGACCCATCACGCGAGCGTAGACGTTATTTTTCATCTTTCAACTCGGCCATCAGTGCGACAGGCGTGAGGATGCGCAATTGAGGGGCGAGATCACGAAGCCGCTGTCCATCAGCGGAGCCCGGCGCGTCGAGGTCGAGCAAGCGCCCCTCCCAGGTGACCAGGCGGTCAGCCTTGGCGGCAATCGCCAAGTTGAATAGGTGATCGTCCTTGAGATGGTCGGGAAGCGTGAAGGCGCTGGGAACGGATTCCATCCACGCGGAGACGCTCTTAATCTTGGTGAAGAACTGGGCGGCGCGCTGCGGGGTGAAATGAGGAGCTTTCTCAAGAAACTCCTTGCGGCTGAGAACATCGGCGATCTCATCAAAGAGTTCCCGGCTCATGCAAAGCTGAACCCTGCGGGAGTCAATGGCTTGAAAGGATCCGTGGAGGCGTGGCGGCTCTTGGGCGGCGGCTTGGAAAAAGAGCATCGTGTCGTACACGACGCGGATCATTTGTGATCCGCTTGATGATCGGACCGGGCTTTGTTAATAAGGTCGCGCCCGAAGGCGTCGATTTCATCGGGGGTCATTCCGCTTTGCGCGAAATCCTGGCGGACCGGTCCGAGCAACTCGTCGAAGGTGGGCGCCGTAACGCCCTGGGAAATCAAGTCCGCCGCGTACTGGGCCACATCCCGCCCGAACGCCTGGGCGCGTTCGCGGAGCTTCGCCTCGACGTCTGGACTGATGGCAACGGACAGGGTCATGAAGATTCCTCGTCTTTGATAATAGCCGATGTCGAAGAAGATAGTCAATTAAGGCGTCGGCTGGGGTCTTGACACGTCGGCTACAATCTACGGATGCCGCACATCCAAGAAACTAGAAACAAGAAACCAGATACAAGAGGCGGGGCCCTTTCCTACAGGCGATCACCGGCTGGAAGCCGGTGCCACAGCGGACAACAGCCGAGATCACCGGCTAATAGCCGGTGCCACACCAGACGTAGGAGCCTTTCATGACGCCGCCGAATGTCCTTTCGACGATCGCCGCCGCCAGCGACGAGACCGAGTTCTATACGCCGATGCCGGCGGGCTATCGGCCGGGCAAGACGAAGTACGTCGGCGTCTTCGGCACGGTCATGTCCGGCCTGGGCAAGGGCATCTTCGCCAGCAGCCTTGCCAAGGTGCTCAAGGACAAGGGGCTCACGGTCGCGCCGATCAAGCTCGAAGGCTATCTCAATCTCGACTCGGGCACGCTCAACCCCTTCCGCCATGGCGAGGTCTTCGTGCTGGACGACGGGATGGAGTGCGACATGGACCTGGGAACCTACGAGCGGATGCTCGACCAGGACATGTCGCGGCTGAACTTCACGACGAGCGGGCAAATCTTCAGCGCCGTGCTGGAAAAGGAGCGGCGCGGCGGCTACCTGGGGCGCGACGTGCAGATGATCCCGCACGTGACCGGCGAGGTGAAGAGCAAGCTGCGGCAGCTCGCGGTGGCCAGCGACGCGGACCTGATCTTCATCGAGATCGGCGGGACGGTCGGCGACGTGGAGAACGCGTACTTTATCGAGGCGCTGCGGCAGCTTGCCTTCGAGGAGGGGCCGGCGAGCACGTGCTTCGTCGCGTTGACGTATGTACTGGAGCCGGCGGCGCTGGGCGAGCAGAAATCCAAGGCCGCGCAGCTCGGAATCAAGCAGCTCCTGCAATGCGGCATCCAGCCGCACATCATCGCCTGCCGGGCCAAGCACCCCATCACGCCGAAGGTCCGCGAGAAGATCGCGATGTA
>CAYMXF010000580.1:0-1850 GCA_964393935.1 uncultured Planctomycetaceae bacterium | reverse complement strand
GCAACGTCGCCGACCGGCGGGGCGGGCGTCGTGCCGAGGACCACGGAGAGGGCCAGGAAGGGATGGAACGCCGCGAGCCAACTCATCCGCTCGTCGTGGCCGGGGGCCGGCTGCGATTCGGCCGGAATGAACGCGGAGAGCGTGCTCAATGCGTAGACCACGATGAGATAAAGGGCGATGGCGAGATAGAAGTAGAAGATGGTCCGACCGGTGCCGATCTTGATGACGCTGATGGCGATGGCCAACGAGCCGGTGATCGCCGCGGTGCCGGCGGCCAGGGAGATGGACAGCGCGATCTCGTCGCCGGTGACGCCGCCGTAGACCATCATGATACAGAAGAGCGGAATGCCGGCGATCAGGAGCATGAAGACGAAGAAAAGCCGCGAGAGCAGCGAGCCGAGAACGATCTGCCCGTTGGTCAGCGGCGTGCTCAGCAGGATGTTGTAGGTCTGCGAATCTTTTTCCTGAGTGATCGCGCTGGCGGTGAAGATCGGCGCGAGGATGCTGACCATCGCGAGTTGGACGATGGAGACGACCTGAAAGACCTGCGTCGCGTTCTTGGCCAGGTCCGCGAGCGAGGTGACGCCGGACTGTTTTACGAGGACGCCGATGACGACGACGGCGGCCAGGATGGCAAGGTAGCCGATGCGAATCCAAAGATGGCGGACGCGCCGGCCGCCGGCAAAAACCACGCGCACGAGGATAGGATTGGCCGGCGCGAGTCGCCAGAACCACAGGCCGAGATCTTTGAAGACCGTTGACATCAATTCGGCAATTGTTGGATGCCCTTGGGGGCGAGTATTTTGCGGACGGATTCCCTTGCCTTGGCGCGCTGCGTGGAATCCGGGAGGCCGTCGAGCCGGCGTTTGAATTCCGCCTCGAGATCATTGAGCGGTTTTGTGAGCGTCCTAAACGCCTCTTCCAGCGAATAAATCCACGGGCCGTTGGCCCAGGCCACCTCATCGGGCCCTCCAAAACTAAGCTGTCGGATAATCCGGTTTTCCTTGACCGCCTCCTTCCATTGCGGCGTCTTAATCACCGCGGCCCGGTCTTTGCACTCCTTGAGGATCGATTTCGCCGCCGTCTTCTGCACGTCTGTGAATCCGTAATAGTGGGACACCTGATCCAGGTAATCCTGCCACCGGTCGTCCCGGTTGATCTGCCAACCAATCCACGACTCCACTTCCTTGCGGGCTTTGCGATGTTGGTCGTTTTCATGGGGATCGATCGGTTCCGAATCGGCCTTGGGAGGTTCGTCGCCGGGACCGTCGAAGAAGGGGTTGGCGTTATCGCCGACTTTCCCTTCCTCCCATCGCTTCATCCGGCTATCGAAGACAAGCAATCCCACCGCGAAGATGCCGATGTCGGCCGTGTACTTCAGGCGCTGCGTCACGTTCATCTTCATCGCGATCTCGGCGGAAGATTGCGTCATGAACTCCTTGAACTTGGGCATGAACTGGTTCGCGAGCTTGGCGAATTTCTGGGCGTCGCCCTTGGCGAACCGGCCGTCGTGTTCGATCGCCCCGGCCACCATGGTCTCGATCATATCGCGACCCAATTCGGCGTTGTCGCTGGCGAATTTCATGAGATGCCGCTGAATGATCGGCGATATCTCCTCCACCTGCCGGTCGTTCAGGTCGTATCGAGGTTTCATCTCCGAAATGAACTTCTTGGACATGGCCTCGGCCATCTGCGGCGTAAACCGGATCCCGATCTCCGTCGGCTTGGACGTCGCGGGGTCTTCCTGTATGGAGGGAGCTACGGGTTCGGCTTGGCCGTTTGGCGGACCGATCGAAAGGAGGAAAGCCGTCAACGCAAGAATCCGTCTGACGTGAATCGGAATCATTGCA
>CAYMXF010000579.1:0-1850 GCA_964393935.1 uncultured Planctomycetaceae bacterium | reverse complement strand
GTCGCCATTCTCGTCGCGGTCGCGCTGACGGCTTCAGCCGCCTTCGCGACCGAAAACGGTCGTAACCCGTTTCCTCTTGGAACGGTCGGGATCGGCGTCGGTGACTTTCCTCCGCCCGGATTTTACATGGCGAACGAGTTCCTTCACGTCCGCAGCGATCGCTTCAACGGTTCGAACGGCAAAAAGATCCCGGCGTTTCAGAATTTCGAAACCGAGGCGACGGCCTATGCACCGAGGTTTCTCTATAACCCGGGGATCAAATTTCTCGGCGGCGATTTGCTCGGCCAGATCGTGTTCCCGTTCGTGCGGGTGTCGTTTAAGAACCCGACGCCGGGACCGCCGTTCGGCCCGCCGCCCGGCACTCCGCCGGCGAGCGCGCCGCCGTTCGGCCGGCAGACCAGGAGCGGGCTGGCCGATATCGCGTTCACGCCGTTCATTGCCTGGCACACGCCCAACTTCCACTACGCCGTCGGCATCGATTTCAACATTCCGACCGCCTCGTTCGAGCCCTCGCGGCTGGTCAATCTCGGGCTGGGATATGTCGCGATCAGCCCGGCGTTCGGCTTTACCTACCGCTTCGACGGCTTCGAACTTTCGTCGAAACTGACGGTGGACATCAACTTCGAGAACCCCGACACCAAATACGACTCCGGCGAAGCCGGGATTATCGACTTGCTGTTCGGGCGTCAGTTCGAGGCGAGCTGGGGCCGTGTGCTGGCCGGCATCGGCGGGTTCTATTACCACCAGTTCAACGACGACAAGACCGGCACCCCGCCCCCCGGTTTCGACGGCTTCCGCGGACGCGAGCTCGGCCTCGGTCCGGAGATTCAGTACCAGCACCCGATCGGCGCCATCGCCGAATTCAAGTACTTCAAGAGTGTCATCGCCGAGAACCGCGCCGAAAGCGACCGGTTTATCTTCCGGGTCCTGTTCCGTCTCGCCATGTAGCCTTGTCTCGCGGCTAACCCGGGCGAGAGCGTCGGGGCCGGTTGGCGACAAGATCGAGCGACAAGATGACCGAGCCCCGCCCTCGCCAGGCCGGTCATCGGGCGTCGAACGTGACGCAATACAGGGCGAGGCAACGAGAATACGGCGCCGGAGGCGACGCCACGTTACATCCGTCGGTCTCGCGATGCCGGCCCGACCGTGGGCAGTCGCGATCATCTCCCGGGCGCGCCAAACGCCGTATCGGGCAATCGTCGCGCCAGCTTGGCGGTGCGCGCGATGTGCTTGCGCATCGCGGTTTCGGCCCGCGGTCCGTCGCCCGCCAGAACCGCATCGAGTATATCGGCGTGCTCGGCGGGCGAAGCCGCCTTCGCCGACTACTCGTTCGGATACCGCTGGGAGAAGGAATGGGGCAAGCTGCTGCTCGGCATCGGCGGCTACTACTATCACCAGTTCAGCGACGACAAGGTGAACGGAATCACCTTCCTCGACGGCTTCCGCGGCAGGGCGCTCGGCATCGGACCGCAGCTCCAGTACCAGCACCCGATCGGCGCCATCCTCGAGCTCAAGTACCAGAAGGACTTCGAAGTCGAGAATCGCGTGGAAGGCGATCGTTTCATCTTCCGGTTTCTCCTTCGCATCTAGCTCAAAGCCGCGCGATCAGATCGATGCAAACGCCGGCGGCCGCAGCCGCCGGCGTTGATCGTTGCGAGGCGCGGATCAAGCGCCGAACAGCGAGTCGGGAAGTCTTTTCGCCAGATCGACCGTACGTCCGATATGCGCGCGCATCGCTTTCTCCGCGCGCGCTGGATGGCCGGCAAGGATGGCGTCGAGGATCTCGGCGTGCTGCGCCAACGATTCCGAGCGGAGCTTGTGGTCGAACATACGGAAGAACGCCTGCTGGA
>CAYMXF010000578.1:0-1874 GCA_964393935.1 uncultured Planctomycetaceae bacterium | reverse complement strand
TCTCGTGCGGCGTCGGCGGCAGTTTGGCAAGCTTCAACAGAAAATCGCGGCGATACGCATAGATGCCGAGGTGCAAGAGCCATCGGCGCGGCTCCGTAGGTCGGCCCGCGGTATCGCGCGGGTAGGGAATCAGCGAACGCGAAAAATACAAGGCTCGGCCCCATCCATCGAGCACGACCTTTACCGCGTTGGGATCGCTCGGGTCCGCGCCATCCGGAAACGGGCAGGCGAGCGTGCCGATCGGCGCGTCGGAATCGGCGGCCATCAAATCCACCAATTGATCGATGGACGCCGGCTCAATCTCCGGCTCGTCCCCTTGGATATTGACGATGAGGCCCGCGTCGAGCTTCGCCGCCACCTCGGCCACGCGGTCAGTCCCGCTGGGATGGTCGGCCCTCGTCATCGTCACCTTCCCGCCGAACGAGCGGACGGCGTCCGCGATCCGCGGGTCGTCCGCGGCGACCATGACCTCTGTCAACCGCGTCGCGCGGGAGGCCTGTTCATAGACATGCTGGATCAGGTACTTGCCGGTCGTCTTGGCGAGCAGTTTTCCGGGAAACCGGCTGGAGGCATAGCGGGCAGGGATGATCGCGACCGCCTTCACAAGCGCCAAGGTATCCCCACGCGCTCGCGCTGTCAAAGCGAGGACGCCCATTCACCCTTGGCGCAGACACGGAAAGCGTACACGCTATAATAGCCATCAGCGGGTTGGTTGAATCATTGCACGCATGAAGAAAGGGAATCAAGTCATGTTCTCAAGATCGCTGAAACGGATGTCGGTATGTGGCGTTGGTCTCGTCGCTGTTCTGGTCGTAGCGGCGATGGTGTCGGAGAGCGCGTGGGGCTATCCTCCCGCCGGTCCCGCCAAGAAGAAACCATCGCCCACTCATAAGGAAATGAAGAACGGGAGCAAACACGCGATGTCCGCCCTGAACTTCAAGATGAAAGACATCGACGGCAAGGATCAGGACCTGCACCAGTTCTCCGGCAAGGTCGTTTTGATGGTGAACACCGCTTCCAAGTGCGGCTTCACGCCCCAGTACAATGGCCTTGAGGAACTCTACAACAAGCATAAGAACGAGGGCTTCGTCGTTCTGGCCTTCCCTGCGAACGACTTCGGCAAGCAGGAGCCCGGCACCGATTCGCAAATCAAGGAGTTTTGCACGTCGAAATATAACGTCACGTTTCCGATCTTCAGCAAGGTGTCGGTCAAGGGCGGCAAGACCTGCGACCTCTACCAATACCTCACGGACAAGAACGCGGGTCACAAGTATGGCGGTGACATCCAGTGGAACTTCACCAAGTTCCTCATCAATCGCAAGGGCGAAGTGATCGGCCGCTTCGATTCCCGCATCGCGCCCGAGAAGGACACCTTGACCAAGGCGGTGGAAAAGGCGCTGGCCGAGCCGATGCCGTCAGACGCGGCTGACTCCGGTGCCACCAAGGGCAAAGGTAAAGGCAAACACTAGCGCGGTCGGGGTGGGCAGGGCTCGTCGCTCAATCCCCGTGTCGTGATACCGGTGCCGTGGGAACCGCATGAGAATTCGTGAACTGCTTTCCACCGGCCGGCCTTGTTTTTCCTTCGAGTTCTTTCCGCCGAAGACGGACGCGGGGCTGGAACAGCTCCGCGAATCGGTCCGCGCGCTCCGCGATCTTAAGCCCACTTACGTTTCCGTCACCTACGGCGCCGGCGGAAGCACCCGCGATCGGACGATCGAACTCGTCGCCGAGATTCAGCGCCACTACGGCATCGAGGCGATGGCCCACCTGACCTGCGTCGGCGCGTCGCGCGATGAGATCGCCGCCGTGCTCGATCGCTTGAGAGCCGCGCGGGTCGACAACGTCCTGACGCTTCGCGGCGACCCGCCCAAGGG
>CAYMXF010000577.1:0-1879 GCA_964393935.1 uncultured Planctomycetaceae bacterium | reverse complement strand
GGGGTCCACAGATTCAGGAATAGCGACGGGCATCATATCCAACAGGCCGAGAACGGCTCCTGTTCGCATAATTCTTTGTGGAACATGATGTTAAGGAAATTCTTCTGATGGCTCATGCGGACTTGACAGAATGCCGAAAACGTGATAATCTATATATTGACTAGTTTGTATGTAAGTATTTATGTTATCGACCACCGCCCAATACGCCCTCCGTGCCCTGGTATACATCGCCGCCCAGGAGCCCGACCAGCTGGTCCTGGCCAAGGAAATCGCGGCGAAAACCGGAGTGCCGCTGCACTACCTATCGCGGATCCTGCGGGATGCCGTGCGGGGGGGGCTGCTGGAATCGGCTCGCGGGGTGGGCGGAGGATTCCGGTTGGCCCGACCGCGGAGCAAAATCAAGCTCTTCGACGTGTTGTCGCCTTTTGATGATGTCCTCGATCGCTCCAAATGCCCTTTCGGTCAGCCCCGATGCAATGACAGCAACCCCTGCGGGTTCCACGAGTATTGGAAACCGATTTCGACCGCCTACCGGCAGATGCTGGAGCAGACGACGCTCGATGACATCGGACTAGAAGGGCTGGGTGGCCCGAAAAGGCGAAGCGGCGGGTAAGGAGCAAACGCCCCTTTTTGTTTTCGGTTATTGTTGACAACTTGATCGTTAAGTAGTTAAAAGGAATACCCCGGAGACCTTGGGTCATGACGGTTCAGATGATAAAAACGAAAGCGCTTCCCGCGATTTGGCTGCTCGCGGTGGCAGGCCTTTTCATTGCCTGCACGACGCAGGTGTTGAGTCAATCCCGACCGCTCTACGCCCTGTCACCGAATGGCGACCGGCCGGCCGTCGTCGATAAAGTGCCCCCCTCCGAACCTTCCGCTCCCACCGATGAGCCCGCGGAAAAGACAGCGGCCGCGGGCCAGGCGGAGTCGGCTACGTTGGCACGTGGCCAGGCGCTATTCGCCAAACAGTGCGTGATCTGCCACGGTGAACAGGGCGATGGCGCGGGCCAGTTCGCATACCTGATGAACCCCCGGCCCCGCAACTTCAAGATTGGTAAGTTCAAACTCACGACGACGCAGAATCTCATTCCATCCGACGACGATTTGCTTCGGACGATCAGCCGAGGAATGCCGGGTTCGGCGATGCCGCCCTGGGGGCATCTCCCGCTGGCGGATTTGAAGGCCCTGGTCGCGTACGTACGAAAGATCAACATCGAAGCGGCTCAAGCGGAACTCGAAACTGGCGTGAAAGATGGCAGTTACAAACCGGAGGAAGTCTCCTCGTTACTGACGGAGCGAACACAGCCTGGTACGCCGATCGTCGTGCCCCCGGAACCGAAGTTTGACGATTTACGGTGGTTCAATGGCCGGCGCGTCTATGGGGAGGCGTGCGCTTCCTGTCATGGGCCCGACGGTCATCCGTTGCCGGACGCAGTGAAGTTTGACGACGACGGTTATCCCGATCCGCCGCGATCGTTTGTCAACGGCATCTTCAAGGGCAGCATGGAAGGGGCGGAGTTGTATTGCCGCATCATGAAGGGCATGCGCGGTACGCCGATGCCGGCGTCGGAGGGAAATTTCTCCAACGATGACGTTTGGGACCTTATTCATTATGTGCAATCACTGGCTCGTGCCGGTTCGCAGGACCGTGCCCTGCTTCACCAGAACACGTTCAGCGCGCCGAACGTGAGCGTGGCGCTGCCGACCGGGCCAAAAGATTCAGCATGGAGCCAGGCTCGGCCGCTGTACGTGGCCTTGACCCCGCTTTGGTGGACGGACAGCCGGATTGAAGGCCTTGTCGTGCAGGCGCTGCACAACGAAAGCGAGTTGGCACTGCGGCTGTCGTGGCTCGACCCGACGCAGGACGATCGAAATGTTC
>CAYMXF010000576.1:0-1898 GCA_964393935.1 uncultured Planctomycetaceae bacterium | reverse complement strand
CGTCGAAGCGCATGTCCTGGTTCGGTTTGGCCACTTTCACGAGCGTCCAACCGCCCGACCGGCACAACTCCCCTGCCCGCACGATCATCGCGTCGGTGCCTTCGATCGCCTCGATGGCGATGATGTCCTTATCCTTCACGGCGACGGTCTGGCCGATGTCCAGCCGGCCCATCTCCTTGGCGATGGACCAACCCAGATCGGCATCGGCAGCCTGGGCGGGCGTCAGGCCCTTGTCGCCCAGCACGCCTTCGGCTGCCATCGCGTCCCGGCAATACGCTGTCGAATCGATCAACTCGACACCCTTGCGTCGCATTTCGTCGGCCACGGCGCGGAGCAGATTGTCGTTTCGCCGGTCCTTCGCGCCGAAATACCAGACCTTGATGCTAGTCCAATCGGGCAGATACGCCAACCACTGCCGCCACTCGGATCGGTCGAGCATCCGCGTCTTGCGGACACGGCCCGCCATGACCACTTGACTTGCACGTTCTTTGCGAAAAATACGAATCCAGCGGCCCAGCCGTGCGACGCCTGCTTCATAGAAGGCGTCCGCCTCCGAAAACAACGCCTCGTTGCAACAACCGTGGAGCCCGACGACGACGACGCGCAGGCCGGCGCGCTTCGCGCCGCGGAGGACCATGGCGGGGAATTCGCCCTCGCCGGCGATGAGGCCCAGAGTTTGATTGTTTGCGATCATAGACCACCTGGCCGAGACCCCAAGATGCCGGGCGATGATTGTATCGGAGAAAGCGGCGTGCTGAGCACGCCCTACCAGGGCGCCATCTTGCTAAATGAATCGTAGGGCGGCTTTTACCCGCCAATCCAACTATTGCGCGATCATGCCCCGCAGGCAATCGAGGTTTAAGCGATCCAGATCGATACCCTGGTCATCGGTCCCCTTGGGCGTCTCCAGAATCCTGGGCACGGCGGCGAGACGCGAATCGTTAAGGAGGTTCTCGAAGCCCCGCCGGCCGATTCGGCCCTGGGTGATGTGGTCGTGGCGATCGAGACGGCTGCCACAGTCGCCTTTCGAGTCGTTGGTGTGGATGCAGCATACGTTTTCAAACCGGACATGCGCGGCGAGTTCGTCAGTCATCTGTTGATAGCCCGCCGAGTCCGATAGATTGTATCCAGCGGCGAAGAGGTGGCAGGTGTCGAGACAGACCCGCAATCGTTCGGGCTCGCTCGCCGCTGAAATGATCCGGCCGAGGTGGGAAATCTCGAAGCCGATCGTCGAACCCTGGCCCGCGGTCACCTCCAGCGCGACGCGAGTGGCGAAGCCCGGGGTAGCGACATGAATTTCGTTGAGCGACCCGGCGATGCGAGCGATGCCGGCGTCGAGGCCCTCGCCCATGTGCGCGCCGGGATGGACGACCAGAGACGACACGCCGAGGGCCTCGCACCGCGTTAACTCGTCGATCATCGCGGCGACGCTTTTTCGACGAAGGGTTTCATTCGGCGAAGCGAGGTTGATCAAATAACTCGCATGTGCGACGACGGGCGTGACCTGCGTAGCGGCCATCGCTTGGCGAAACTCACGGACCTGCTCGTCCGTGAGCGGCTTGGCCGTCCACTGCCGCTGGTTCTTTACGAAGATTTGTAGACAGTCGCAGCCGGCGGCGATCGCCGCGTCGAAGGCGAGATGGAGCCCGCCGGCAACGGACATGTGCGCGCCAAAGCGCTGTTTTGTAGAAGAATTCGCCATGGACCGGGGATTGTACGAGGTAAAGTCGGATGTCGCACCGCGCGACGATCCGGCGAGATGCGTCCCGCTTCGCGAGCGGCTAAAATCGGGGCATGACAGACGGGACCTCTACTCAGAAACCTCGAATGCTCGGCGAGCTTCGCGCCTCCGGTTGGCAATCCAAGAGCGTCAAGCAGGAGCTTTACGACAATCTGCT
>CAYMXF010000575.1:0-1899 GCA_964393935.1 uncultured Planctomycetaceae bacterium | reverse complement strand
GATCGTGGCGGCTACTCGGGCGCGGTCTGGCTGCCTGATGACAGCATTATCTTCGCCGGATCGACAAACCAGTTCGGGCGGGTGAGCGCGGCCGGCGGAGCGATCGAGCCACTGGAGGTCAAGGGTTTGCGCGAAGGGGAATTCGTCGTGTCACCGTCGGCGCTGCCGGGTGGCGAAGCCCTGCTCTGCGGCGTAAGCAACGGGTCCGCGTTCAACATCGCGGTGTACGATATCAACGAACGATCGATAAAAGTGATTGCAGAGAATGGCTTCACGCCGGCGTACGCGCCAAGTGGACATGTGATCTATCAGCAGGGTCCGCTCATGGCGATGCCGTTCGACCTGAAACGACGGGTTGCTACCGGCCAGCCGTTTCCGGTGATCGCGGATGTGGGAACGCGGGTCAGCTATCAAGTGCGAATGTTTACCATCTCCGCGGAGGGCACCCTGGCTTACATACCCAGAAGCGCCTTGCTCGACAACGGCGCGTTGATGTGGGTCGACCGAAAGGGCGAGTCGTCGACGATTGTCGAGATTCCGCGCGTCATCGATACGCCGCGTGTGTCCCATGACGGCCGGCGCGTCGCCGTTCGCGCGCCCGCGCCGGAATGCAGTCTCTGGATGCACGACCTGGAGAGCGGCGTGACCACCCGCGTGACCCATGAGGGTGACAACCACGGTCTGACGTGGTCTACGGATGATGCGCGTTTGATTTTTGCGCGCCTTCAATTACCGCAAAACTGGGGCGTCATGGCCACCGCTGTGCAGGGGACCGGAAACGTCGAGAAGCTCTCCGCCGCCGTAATTCCGCGCGGATTCGTATCTTCGGTTTCCCCCGACGGCGAATACGTTCTGGCCGGTGGAGGCATGGAGACCGGGGCCGATGATATTTATCTGATTAATACAAAGGACCGGAGCGTGAAGCCACTGCTCAACACTCCGTCCGTGGAGCGGGCCGCGACTTTCTCTCCGGATGGACGGTACGTCGCCTACGTTTCGGAGGAGTCGGGTAAGGGGGAGGTCTATGTACAGAGCTTTCCGAAGGCGGACGAACGCCACCAAATCTCGGCGGACGGCGGGTCGGACCCGGTCTGGTCGCGGGATGGGAAGGAGCTTTTTTTCCGATCGGGTTGGAAGTTGATGATGGCAGACGTAGCTACGACGCCAGCCTTTGCGTCGGGCAGGCCACGGATGCTGTTCGAGACCAAGCTTTCTTCGCGCGGTTCATCCGGACTGGCAAGTTACGATGTCAGCCCCGATGGGCAGCGTTTCCTCATGGTCCGCGAGCGGACCGGCACGGGCGGCGCCGAGGTAAACGTGGTGTTGAACTGGTTTGATGAATTGGGGGCCCTGGCACCCAAGGGCGCAAAGTAGATGGCACTTGCCAACGGTGCAACACTCGGCCCGTATCAAATCGTCGCCCCCCTCGGCGCGGGGGGCATGGGAGAGGTCTATCGCGCGAAGGACACGCGGCTGGATCGCGACGTGGCGATCAAAGTCCTGCCGGAGCGTCTGGCGAATGACGCCGACGCGTTGGCGCGCTTCGAGCGGGAGGCTAAGGCCGTCGCCGCACTCTCGCATCCCAACATCCTGGCGATCCATGATGTCGGACACGAACACGGCATCTCCTTCGTCGTCACCGAGTTGCTGGAAGGCGAGACATTGCGCGCACGCTTGCACCGCTCGGCGATTTCGTGGCGTCAGGCGGTGGAGATCGGCGTCAGCGTCGCCGACGGGCTTTCTGCCGCCCACGCCAAGGGGGTCGTCCACCGCGACCTGAAACCCGAAAACATTTTCATCACCACCGCCGGCCACGTAAAAATCCTCGACTTCGGCCTGGCGCGGATGGAACCCGTCGCCCCAAGCGCCGCCGGCCAAGCAGCCGAAAACACTCCGACG
>CAYMXF010000574.1:0-1900 GCA_964393935.1 uncultured Planctomycetaceae bacterium | reverse complement strand
CACGGCGGTAACAGGGGTTCGAATCCCCTCGGGGACGCCAATCCTACCAGCGCCTCGGATCTGCGGACGCTGGCCCGCCGGTGCAAATCCTCGGGCTTAGGTGTGGCCTGGTTGGCCCTTTGCCGTCCAGCGGACAGTGGCGCGCCTTGATCGCCCGTGGCCGCCAAGTCTATTTGACCAACAAGTTAAACGGATTTATCCCAGGAGGCTGGTCGCGAACGAGGTACCGAGACGGAATATTCCATTTCTGGCCGTGTAAATATTGTCGGATCGACTTGCGAGACAGGTATTGAAAACGGGAATTACAGGAGGGGCGAAAATGAACGGCATCACGCGAAAAATTCTTGGCACTGGTATCGCTGTGACGGCTTTGGCGCTTGTCGGCTGCGCTGAACAGATGGCCGGGTCAATGATGACCCAATTTAGCGTGACGCTGAACGGCGCCGCCGAGGTTCCCGCCGTTGCGGTGCCCGGCAGTGGGTCGGCGACGGTGACGCTCGATAAAGGCTCTAAAATGCTGACGTGGAATGTCGCCTATAGCGGCCTCACCGGTCCGGCACGAGCCGCCCATTTCCACGGGCCGGCGGCGCCTGGCGTCATCGCCAATCCGATCGTGCCCATAACGGTGAGCAACAGCCCGATGACCGGCTCGGCGCAGCTGACCGATGCACAGATCGCTGATCTCGTGGCCGGCAAATGGTACGTGAATATCCACACCGCTGCGAATGGGGGTGGTGAGATTCGCGGCCAGGTCGTTCCGGCGCGGTAGAACCCGGCATAAGAACAGCCGGTTCGTGCGCGTGGCCGACGCCGCGTCCGGCGTCGGTCATGCGTTCATCGACTCTTCTCTTAACCCCTTGGCGATCTCAATGGGCGTCGCTGCTCGATTTGCAGTACCGCCGCCGCCGCGACGCCGAACAGGATTTTCGACAGGAATGTAACGGCGCTCGGCAACAGGTCGGGGAAGGCCGGGTTGAGCTGCGGCAAGATCACGAGGAAGTTGATCGCCCACACGGCCGCGAGGACGAGCACGACGAGAAAGGGTTCCGGCAGCGGCTTGTTCCCCGGCGCGACGGGGGACCGCATTGCCGCCGTAAGCGCGATGCCGAGTACGATCGCAAGGATCATATGGATCGCGAGGCCAAGCCACGCCGCCGTGGCGAATCCCATTTCGCTCGGAAAGACCGAGGCCGTCACGCCGTGAGCAACCACGCCGATCGGCGAACCGGTAGCGATGCCGTAGACTCCCAACCAAATAACTTCCGTGAAACCTCCGGCGAGCCCCGCGAGCGTGCCGATTCTGAGCGTCGACGACCTGAAGGAAGATTTGACGGTGTTCATCGATGATTCCTCCTGGTTGCTATCGCGCCAATCGCACAAGGGCGCATATCGCGCGCCGCGTCGAAAATAGATCGGCCCGCGGCTTGATCACGACCGCGGGCCGTATCCGTCGCGTCAAGGCCGACCTGTCGGCCTCGGCGTTAGTGGGGAGAAGCGCGGGCTGTTGCCTCCTCGCGCTTCTCCCTGCGAGCCTAACCATATCCCGACCGTCCCAATCGGACTTTGATTCAGATCAAAGTATTTCTCGATTTGGTCTGGCAGTCTTAAAAATCGAGGTTACTTCCACCAAGACCGTGCTTCGGGGAGTGTCCTCATGCGACGCGGGCCAAAGTCGCTTTGGTTCTCGCGGCAAAAGATGGAAACGGCGGGACCGCCCGGCACTTGGCCGCACGGTTGTCCAAGAGCTCCCGGTCTCGACCGGACCCCCAGGAGGCCCGCGTTCAGCGACGCGGGCCTTCTTCGTTCGCCCTAAAGCACGCCCTGGCCTGGCATCGGTCAGACGACGGGCCGATCAGATGCTCACTTCCCTGTCGAGCGGCACCCGCGCAACGGCCGGCGG
>CAYMXF010000573.1:0-1903 GCA_964393935.1 uncultured Planctomycetaceae bacterium | reverse complement strand
AGTAGACCACGCTTTCAGCGTGGAGGTCCTGCTCCCGGCCGGGTGACGACCGCGGCCGCAGACCGAACTCGAGCGCGCTTACGCGTAATTCGCTTGCAGGAGTCGTTCGATCATCTTGCGTAATTCGGTGGCGTCCGAGCGCACGCGATCTGCACGCCGGCAAAGTTCCGATCGGCGGATTTCGTCCTGAATCCCCGGCAGATTAATCATCACGTTGAGCCGGGCCGATTCCAGCGCGGCGTGTGCACAGAGCCCTGCGACGCCGGCATCCGATAGGCAATTCTTCTTTGACTTCTCCAACCCGGTCGCGGCCAGGCGCATCACCTCGACGGCCTTCTCCATGATCTCCAGCGGCTTTTCCGTCGCCGCGATCACGGCCGCTGCCTTGCGCGCCCGATGAGCCGGGTCCTCGTCGGACAGCTTCCAAGTCGCCGACAACTCGTTGAACGCGGCGATGTCCTCGTCGATGAGCGCCTGCATCCGGGCCATCAGCGCGTCGGCCGGGCCTATCATGTCGTGCAGCGGCCCTGCCGCGCCGTCCTTCTTGTCGTTGAGCTGCCCGACCATCCCGCAAAGCGCCGCCGCAACCGCCGCGACCAATGCGCTCGCGCTGCCCCCGCCCGGCGTCGCGGCGCGAGACGACAGATCGCGAAGAAAGTCAGCGATGGGACGACGAGACTGGCTCATGGTTGGGACTCCGGTGGCATTCGGGGGATTATTCTACCGATGCGCGCCAATCCGCAATCCGAAATCCCAAATCCGCAATTCGCTCACGCCGTCTGTTTGCGGATGATCATGTCAAAATTCCGCACCATCGAGCGGTGCAGGATCACCCCGATGAAGCCGTAGATCGCGGCGGAACAGAAACAGGCGACGACCGCCACGATGCGGCAGGTCCGCAGGTTCTCCGGTGAGAGGGCGGCGCCGGGATCGGTCAGCGCCTTGAGCGGATCGACGACCACATAAAGGGCGGTCAGCGGAGTGAGCGGCATGATCGCGGAGGAAAGCTGCGGGTTTTCGCCGCTATGAATCGTCAGCGCGCAGCTTCCGGTGATAAAAAAGACGAGCAGGACGAGGGCCATGCTGGTGAAAACGGCCCCCAGCGTCCGCTTGCTCTTGATCGACGATTGAAGCCCGATCATGCAGGCGAAGGCGGTGAAGGCGATAAAAAGCACCGGCAGGCACAAGAGGGCTTCCCAATTCACGGTGCGCGAGGCCTGGCCGGCCATGCGACCGCTGATCAGATCGTAGAAAATGAAGAGTAAGACCGTGGTGTAGGGTACCAGGAGCATCGGACCGGCGGCGGAGACGAGGCCGCGAATCTTCCCACTGATGATCTGGCTGCTGGTCAGCGGCGTGGCCAGGAGCAGTTCGAGCGTGTTCGCCTCTTTCTCGCGGGTCATGCTCGTCGCGGCCGAGGCGGTGGCGATGAAGAGCGTGACGCCGAGTTCCACCATGACGACGCCGTAAAGCCACACGCGGGCGTCAGCGACGGTCAATAGATTTCGTCCGTGAAAGATAAGCAAAATCGCCGCGACGACCAGCCCGACCCCCAGGACGCTGTATCGAAGAATAAAGCCGCCGCCCGCCGCCGCGCCGGTGACGGACTCCCGCCAGGCGATCGGGTTGTGCCAAACGTGGCGGGGGGCTCGACCCTCCGCGCCGACGCGGGTGGACAAATGCAGCCGCTCGGCCATGCGCGACCAAAGGGTGATTTCACCTTCGCGCGCGCCATGGCGGACAAAGGAAAGACTGAGCAGGACCAGGAGGATTGAACTCCCGAAGGTCATGAACAAATAGCTGTATTGTGGATACGCGAGCAGGCAGCGGACGAGAAAACCGTAATTGGCAACGTCGCCGACCGGCGGGGCGGGCGTCGTGCCGAGGACCACGGAGAGGGCCA
>CAYMXF010000572.1:0-1920 GCA_964393935.1 uncultured Planctomycetaceae bacterium | reverse complement strand
AGGGCGCGCGGATAAATAACTTCCCGATTTTGGGGGACTTATGGTACAGTCAGCTGGCACGGAAAACCGGGGTTTTCTGATGTTCCTGTTCTCACGGAAGGGAGCCAGCTGTGCATCCGTATTCCCCCAAAATCGAACAGTCTATGAAGACGGTGTACCACTCCTTGCGCGAGAAAGATCAACGTCGCTATGCCGCCGTCGAAGCCGCCAAACTCGGGCATGGAGGCATCGAGTATCTCTCGTCCTTGCTGGGGTGCGATCCCAAGACCATCCACCAAGGGATGGTCGATCTCGAACAACTTCCGGACGTTCCTCCCGAACGCTGCCGAAAAAAAGGGGCGGCCGAAAACGTCTGATCGACACCGATCCGCGACTCGAAACCAACTTCAAGCAGGTGCTCGAAGATCACACCGCAGGCGACCCGATGAAGCCCGAAGCCATGTGGACGAACCTGTCCCTGCAAGGCATGGCCGACCGCATGGCCGATTTGGGCACTCGAGTCGATCCCGACATCGTCCAGCAACTGCTCGACAAGCTCGACTTGGGCCGACGGCAAGCATTCAAGTCCCAGGCCATGGGGCCGACCCGCGATCGCAACGAGCAATTCGAAAACATCGCCTTCTACAAGAACCTCTTTCTGGACTCGCCTGACCCGATCCTCAGCATCGACACAAAAAAACGCGAGCTTCTGGGTCCGTTCTATCGTGACGGCCAAGTCTTCACCCAGCAAACGATCCGCGTCTTCGACCACGATTTTCCCTCGTTCGCCAGCGGCGTCGTCATTCCGCACGGCCTGTACGATCTCAAACGCAACCGCGGCTACGTCAACCTCGGCGGCAGCTATGACACCAGCGAGTTCGCTTGTGACAGCGTCTGGCAGTGGTGGACTGCCGAAGGCCAGGCCGCCTATCCCCAGGCTCGGACGCTCCTCCTCTTGTGTGACGGCGGCGGCAGCAACAGCGCCAGGCAATACCTGTTCAAACAGGACCTCCAAGCCTTGGCCGACCGCATGGGCCTGGAGATTCGCGTCGCCCATTACCCGCCGTACACGTCGAAGTACAACCCGATCGAGCACCGCTTGTTCCCCTATCTGAGCCATGCCTGCCGAGGCGTGATCTTCCAGAGTGTCGAGCAGGTTCGCCACTACATGGCCAAGGCGGCAACCAAAGGCGGCCTCAAGGTCGTGGTCAACGTCCTCGACAAGATTTACCAGAAAGGCCGCAAGGTCGCCGAAACTTTCCGGGACACGATGCGCATCGCCTTCGACAACCTGTTGCCCCGACTCAACTACCGGGCACTCCCAGCCCAAAGCTGAAATCGGGAAGTTATTTATCCGCGCGCCCTTAAGGCCTCTCCTTTCTGTTACCGGTTTTAATTCAGGGGGGTTCTCGGTTCCGGCCCCGCCGGAAGGATCAGGCTCCAGGAAGGCAAAAAGCCAGCGGCTGCGCGCGTCTGGACACCCTGAGGCGACACCGAGGAATCCGCCGACGGCGGCCACGGCGAATTGAAGGTTGGGGCAATAGGCCGAAGCCCATGCGGGCGATCCATTGGACGGTTTCGCCGGTTACGCGCGCAACAGCGCGGTTCAGCTCGTTCTGGTTCATGGGTGAGGTTCCTAAACAAGGTTGCCAGAATCAGAATCAGCCCGAGCAGGTCAGCTCGGAGGCCAACAGATTGAGTGACAGGTCGCGGTCCACGGGGAGACCGCGGAGCCAACGGGTGAATTGGCCGACCATCAGGCCGGCGGCGATGGCGGCGGCATAAATGGTGGAACGGGCAGTGCAGGAGCCGACATAGGCGTCCGCCGATGCAAACAGCGTGGTGGCGTAGTAATTGTCCAGCGCCGGGGATTGGGACGATAGCACTCGGATGACTTCGGCGTTCATGCGGCCATCGGTGAAGAAATCTGCCTGCAACCGC